>JAAHHL010000201.1 GCA_010672185.1 Caldora sp. SIO3E6
GAGAGAGAGAGAGAGACAGAGAGAGAGGGGGAGAAAGAGTGAGAGAGAGAAAGAGTGAGAGAGAGAAAGAGTGAGAGAGAGACATAACAATGGTAAGTTTGATAGCTACAGCCTTTACTCCCTCTACATCAACAATCCGACGGCACTCGATGAAGCGAGGACTCCTCTACAAACCAGAAGCCAACCAATGGATGAGGGGGCAGCTTCTGGTATTTGTGATAGAGGGATAGGTACTTCTGCTGCCTTGGTAGGTAGTTCCGGTTGGTATAAAACCTCAGACGGGAATCTCAGAAGACCTTTCTTTGTCTTCGCAGCAACTGTGCCGATTACTAATGAAATGATGACCAGGGATGGTTTATCCACTAATGATTTTGAATCTTTCCCAGGAAGCAATGGCTTTGCTGCTATAGAATACCAGCAAGACCAAGCGAGAATTCCCTTGACTAATAACGCTGTAGTGTATGACGGCGACCTATCTATTGACCCTGGTGCAGGAATTCAGCTGAACGGGCGGATCATGACCAATGGCAACCTGATTATTGGTCAAGGTAAACCAACAAATCCAGTACGCTTATTACAGGTAAGCAGCCCTGAGTCCTGCTTCTACACCGAAGACAATGGGGACATTACCGTTGGTGGCAATGTTGTGGTTAGCGATGGTAAAAATCCAGCCCAAATTGATTTATTTGAAACAGGAGGAGTACCTCTAGCCCAAGGATTAACTGATGCGAGAGCTTCTGTTACTGACATTTCTAGCCAAACCAGTTACAACAGCCAAGCCTATGCTCAGCGCCTCAATAGATTAGTAGAATTATCAGCACCATTAGCTCTAGCAGCTCTTCCCGATCAAGTCCAAGATAGAATTAATAATGGTGTCCAGCGGGAAATAGCTTTAAGAGATTACTTCCAAGACCGCACTCGCCCTGTTCCTTTTGCTGAAGTTCCTGCTGATGCGACCCTGGCAGATGCCCTAGTAGGCGAAGGTATCCAGCCTCCTGCAGGAGGAAATGACCTACGACCCAGTGATGAGTGGATATATCCTGTGGCTAATAATGGACTGACTCTTGCTCCCGATAATCCACCAGCTACAGACCCAGCTCAACGAGGACCTAATGAAGTTCAAATAGGCGATCGCATTAGTGTGGGCAATGGTTTACCGGCTGAGTGGTGGGAAAATACTTTGGGAAGATTTGTTAATTTCTACGACGGTCAACCTCAGCTAGTTGTAGACGGTGATTGGACTCCCAACACTGGAGCGGATCGCAATCGCATGACCCAAGCAATTCCTTTGGCAGATGTGGGTGATACTAGCCGTAACGGCTTTTGGGAAATAGCTTCAGCCCAAGCACCAAACCAACCTCTAGAGGGGATGGGAGGTTTGCGAGTCATTACAGGAGCTGGTGTTTATAGCCCTCATCAACAAACTGTTCCAGGGACAGATAATTCTTTTTTGCCCCACTTTGACCGAACTTCCCCAAATTTTATAATCGGTGATGACTTTACAACATTTGATGAACTAGAAAATGAACTAGACGATATAGCAACCCCAGCAGTAGTAGATGGGTTTACTGTTGTTATGCCGGACTCTATGCCAATGTGGGAAGACACTGATAATAACGGTATTCCTTCCCTCTCTCCTGATACCCTTCCTTTAGATCCTGTCAACAATCTGGACAGGAGAGGAGATCTCGTAATGCGAGCCACGGCGGTTTATCACTATCGAAATAACGCCTCTGCTGGAGCTGACGCCAGTAATGGCGTATCGGGTGATGGTCAAACGCCGATTGCCTGTGTCAGCAGCTACTATAACCCTACGACCAACCTCACTGCCAGAAACAATGCAGCAGTGAATGCCTTATGGGCAGGACCTCCGGGAGTTGCTGCTGGTGATGGTCTTTCTAACAATGGCATCAGCTACGCATCTCCTGTAACAACCTCCAACGGTATAGCAAAATCTTTAACAGCTGTACCTAGCGGAGCCTTCACTCCACAAGCACCTCCTAACGATATTGGTGAGCCCTTGCTAGACCGGCTCAACTATCAGGCCAACCAGATTTTTCCCGATGGACGCTTCGTTAATGAGTCCTTGCGGGCAGCACTCAAACAAGAACCACTCGATCGCAATTTGGCGGAGCAAGCTGCCATTGACTCTACCATTTGTGCTCTAGAGATCTTTGCCAATCGTCTGGCTATCGATAATTCGGTCATTCCCCACGGTGCTATCTACGAAACAACTTTCCTTGATGCAAGGCAAGTCAAAGCCCTGGAGAGAGAAGCTCCGGAGGTAAATTTTGACGCTACAATAATCGCTCCTCCTCGTATTGTACCAGATTACGACCTCAGTGTTGAAGAGCGCCAGCCCTTAGAAATTCGGGCAACTGTGCTGGATTTAGATTTGTTGCGAAAAACAGCAATTACTGGCACATCAGTTGTGCCGGATAAAGAATATCTGCTGCCGGACAGTGGGATTATCTATGCCACTCGTGATGATGCCCTGCTGGATTTAAGCGCACCGGGAGCAGAGCCTCCACCCGATACTGCACCTGCTAGCCAACTAGAAGCAGACCAACGGAGAGCAACCAGAGAACTCAATAGTCCGGTGGACTTTATTACCGACCCGACTCGCCGTCCTAATGGAATTATGCTGATTAATGGCAGCATCCTGGCTCGTGGTGATGAAACTAACCAATTCAGACAGACAGAAAAGGGTCTGATTTTAGCCACTAACTTACCTGCATATGTCCAAGCTGATCAGAATCCACTCAATGCCGCCAACCCTGGCTTTAATTTGCACCAGACTCCTGGTGGAGATGTCTTGGAAGAATTTGATGATTTCCGGTTAACGCAAAACCCAGGCTGGTTAGCTGCTGATTTCTATGGTCGTCAAAACCTTGATCCTAACTTTGCCTGTCGCCAAAAGCAGCCAGGACTAGAAGCGACCTGCATTCAAGGGGACTTATGGCGTTCGGCAACAGTAGTTGCTGATGCAGTAACTCTCCTTTCTGATAATTTCCGGTTAGGTTTCCGCAATGAGGGGGACTATGACCTGAGGAAGAATGTCGATAATTTGGGTAATAATTTGGTGCTTGCTGGATATGACGTTGATGGTAACGGTGATACGACTGGGACAGCTGATGAAACTCAGCTTGACTTAGACCTTAATGGTGACGGTTTAGTAGATAACCCTGCTGTTCCTGAGGCACAAATAACCCTGACAGCAGTTCGCCTGTTAAACGGCTTCTTTAACAATAATTACCTCACAAGTGCTGACTCATTTGATCTTGTTGGAGCTCCAAATCCGGGCTTTCCTAAGGACTTTGATGCAACTACTGGGGCGGTTATTGAGGGTAGCTCCTATGTCAACAACTTCGTTACCCCGATTCAACGACGGACTAATTTTGCAGAATATGCGATGGAAATCTGCCGCAAACCGCTAGTGTCCCAATGTCAGCCTGGTGACTGGATAGAAGATGGGACAGCAGGTACAACAGCTCAACTTCCTCCGGATATAAAAGATCGACGTTACCCCCGCCGCGTTGCTTTCAAACGGAATGGTCAACATCGTTTGGAACTAGATGGACTCAGCAGACCAACTCCTATAGGAGTTAATGGTCCTAATGCCTACCCTAACACACCTCCTGTAACCACAACACCTACTGCTCTTTGGTTTAGGACAACCAATAGTAGGAATGCTGACGATCCAACGACTGATCCCGATTACCGTGCGGGCAAACCTTTGTTCTATCTAAAACCATTACCAAATACAGGTGGGGGATTGGGTACTACTCAGCAACCGCTTCTAGTACCAGTGCTACAAATTCACACCCCTACTGGCGATCCTCGCCAAACTCTAGCAGACAGTCAAGGTGGGGATGTCCGGGATAAAACCTGGATGCAAAAACCTAATGGTGATACCACATTTAATCTCATCATGGTTGCAGGGGATAATCCGGCTCGTGATGTGAACGCAACAACTGGTGTGCCTGCTGAACAAAATGGTGGTATGCCTAACTTCCCCAACCTCATAGAAAACTGGAATGGTCTGCAAACCAATATTAGTGGTTCATTTATTCAGTTCAAACGCCGTGCCTATGCCACAGCTCCATTCCAGACTGTACTCAGTACAAATATCACAGATAGTATTTTTGGCGGCGACTACCGACCAGTTTACTACGGTGCTGTTAGTAGGGTAGTACCTAACAAGATTGAGCAAGAAGGTGGCTCACCCTACTATTACCCATCTAATCGTGGTTGGGGTTTTGATGTCGGACTGCTGTCTCAATTACCAGACCTATTTTCTTCACTAATCACTACTCCCTCTGCGGGAGACCCCAATGAATTTTACCGAGAAGTGAGTCGAAATGACCGCTGGGTCAATACTCTGTTGTGTGCAACGGTAAGTGATGGAGGTGCCGATGCAGTTCCTCCAGAATTTAAACCAGGCGACTGCACATAATTACCAGCTAACCGCAACAACTAAGCTAAAACGCATTTTAAGTGCGTTTTAGCTTAGCAAAAGGAGAGAGAATCTATCTTTTTGATACTTATTAAATTGCCTTTTATCCTGCCATGAACATCTGTGAACTACCTCAAAAACTCCTACCACAAAAAAAAACAACCCAGCCTAATCAGAGTGGATTTACTATCATTGAATCTCTAGTAGCGATCATTGTGATATCCATCTTGATGCTAGGACTCTCCCCTGTGATCTTCCTGTCGGTGGCAGCAAGGGTACAGTCAAGGCGAGTGGAGCGAGGCACTGAAGTAGCAAGAACTTACATAGATGGTGTTAGATCAGGAGCGATACCAGCTACTAATGTAGTAGTGGGAGCTGCTACTGATCGTACCCTTGAAGCTGGTCCGGTTCCTACTGCCTTAAATCCAGTAGATTGGTCAGATCCTGGTGGTCTTTATTGCGTTGATCTCGATGCCTCAGGAGGATGTGAGGCAGGAAGTATGAACGACATGGTAGTTCAGGGTTTTCGCACACCCGGTGATGCTGACAGAGGCTACCTTCTGGGAGTGCGGGTGTACAGAGCCCATGCTTTTAGTGGAGGAGAACCTTTGCAAAAGGGACAAACACAATCCTCTTTCAGTGGAACCTTGGGCAATTCCAAAGTACCAGTGGTAGAAATGACCACAGAAATACCTCCCAGTGGAGCCTTTCAGGATAACTTCAGTGAGTGGTGCGCTCGACTGCCAAATACCAATCCTATTTCTACTTGCAATTAAATAAATTTTTGGCATTCTATTGGGACAACTCTAAAGAAAAAAGGTGCGCCATGCTCAACTCATTAAAATTTCTGTTAAAAAATCAGCTCCAACAAAATCGACAAACTAAAAAAAACAGTGGTTTTACCCTAATTGAACTCCTCGTGGGAATGATCATTGCCGTTTTGGTAATCACTCCCTTACTGGGATTTATGATCAATATTCTGAGTACTGACCGCAAAGAACAAGCCAAAGCCAACTCAGAACAAGAAATCAAAACCGCCCTTGATTATATCACCCAAGACTTACAACAAGCAGTCTACATTTATGACCAAGATGGCTTGACGAATAATGGCAATAATGGTATATCTGACAACCTCCCACCTGAGGAAGCCGCTGATGCGGGTTGTGACAATGCTGCTACTTGCGCACCAGTTCTTGTCTTTTGGAAGCGAACCCTCAGAGAACAAGTAGTCCCAATAGAAGCTGGAGCTAACTGTGGTGCAACCCCTCCTGTTGGCTGTGACGATGCTTACGTCTACTCCCTGATCGGTTATTACCTAGTCACAGAAGATAGCGATACTTGGTCTGATGTAGCTCGGATTACCAGATTTGAAATTAGCGCTGGAGTTCCTAATGCTGATGATGCAGATGATAGGGAGGATGATGATGGTTTTGTTCCTTTTAATTTAGCTGGTGCAGGAGACCTCCAAACCAAAATGAAACGGTGGGGAGAAGATAATCCCAATGACCCTACTGATAAGGCAGCAGGCCCCTATACAGTAAACTTTGGTAGTACCGTACTGATTGACTACATTGACCTAGACAGTGGTGGTGCCCCTCCATCAGAAATACAGTGTGATCTAACGGGTGAACAAAAAGTGCCAGAAGATAATCCCGCCATCAATAGCTTCTACGCCTGTGTCAATTCTCAAAGAAACTATGCGCGGATTTACCTCAGAGGTAACGCCTTAGCTCGTATTCAGAATACTAACAACTTTGGCGATCGCTCCAGCAGTTTCTTCCCAGTGGGAACTGTCCAAGTTCAAGGCAGTGGTTCCTTATTCACTAATTAATTTAAACTCCTGGGGAACCGATTGTCTCAAAACTAGAGAAGCAGTTAGTGGGAGCCAAAAAGATGAACAGCTTAACTATTATGAAAAAATCACCCTTAATAAACCTTAAACAGACAGCTACTAAATTAAGTCTGAATCTCCCCAAGCGATCGCATCCTGAAGCCAACTCAGGATTCACCCTAATCGAGTTACTCGTAGTAGTAATTATTATCGGAGTGTTAAGTACAATCGCGGCTCCTAGCTGGCTAGCTTTTGTGAACAGGCAACGGGTTAATAAAGTTAACGATGCCATTTTGAGTTCACTCCAAGATGCTCAGCGAGAAGCCAGAAGGACAAAATCTAACTACAGCGTCAGTTTTAGGACTAAAGATGATGTTTCAGAAGTAGCTACTTACAGAAATCCCCCTGATGCTAACCTTAACGCAAATCAAGTTATCTGGAAAAGTTTGACTGCAGAACTAGGAGTTAATCCTAACCAAGTAGTGCTATTTAGTAATTTGGATGGTGTAAACCAAACAGCTCCGCTGAATATTGCTCCTGCTGCAATGAAAACTATTACTTTTAATTATCTAGGTGCTTTAGATTTACAAGATAATGCGGATCTTGGTACCCATGGTTTAGTCGTGGGAGTAGGTGTCCCAGATGGTAACGACGGTGTTATAGCAGCTACAAAGCGATGTGTCAAAGTCAGGACTCTCATCGGAGGAATACAAACAGGTTCTGGGGAAGGGGATGCAGAATGTCCTGAGGCTTAATCCTCCCTGTGGAATTGATGCGGTATTAACGACAAGATGCGGTAGGGGTCAATACTGCTCGGTTAAGAGAGTGTGGGGAGTGTGGGGAGTGTGGGAGGAAAGAAAGCGAGGGAGAGGGATTCGAGCTTATCCGAGCAGTATTGCGGTAGGGGCGGGTTCACCAACATCCAGATAGATCCGTAAAAATACTGAAAAACTCACCTCTACTAAAAGAAATAAAATTATGTAATTTCACGTATTGCATCCCTAACCTGGGCAATGGCAAACTATTCCCAAAGGTATACCTGCATCTACTAATTTATGCTAACCCAGGGATATACTCGCTCCAACCAAGGATTTACCCTCCTAGAAGTTATATTCGTAGTCGCCATTATCGGGATTCTTGGTGCCATCGGTGCTCCTAGCTGGACTGCTTTTATAAATCGTCAGAAAATCAACAGCTCCGCAGACCAAGTTTACCAAGCAATGCAAGGAGCCAGAAGCAACGCCAGACGGGACAAAATGACCTGGCAAGTGAGTTTTAGGCAAAACGAAGAAGTCACTCAATTCTCTATTCATCAAGCCGATGCTCAAGAATTTATCCCGGATTATGTCTTAACTAACGATGCTTTGTGGTCTGACTTAGAACCAAATATTATCATCGACCAATCCAAAAACGATAAAGGAAAATACGAGACAAGCATCACCAGAAAAACCCCAACCGGTCCTTGGCGAGTTCAATTCAACTACCAAGGTTGCCCAGTGCGTAAGCCGACAAACCAATGTGGGCAAACTGCGATAACAGCCCTAGGACGTGTCACCCTACGCAGCCAAAATGGGGGAAAATATAGACGCTGTGTCATTATCTCTACTCTTTTAGGAGCCATGCGGAAGGGAGAAAACCATTCAAAGGTAGATGGTAGTAAGAAATATTGCTATTGAAAAACCCTGTAGAGACGTTGCATGCAACGTCTCTACAATGGGGACTTCTTTAGACAAATCTATGAGTAAACAAGGGGTTTAAACCCCTTGTTATACCAAATCCGGTTAAGACACAAGATATTCATTTGCCCCCTAAATCCCCCAATTCTGGGGGACTTTGAATTATTTTTCCCCTGATATGAGAACCGGATTTGGTATTAAACCCCTTGTGGGTTATCGAGAATGGTGCAAAATCTCAGTAAGTTGCAGGGGTGAAGCATTTGGACAAAAGTTTAATAACTGTGCATTGCTTTAGCGTAAACAGCGCAAGGGTGAAGCATTCGGATTGTAAGATCTAAGGCAATAGGGAAAAGTTATCGCCCGAATGCTTCACCCCTACTGGCGTGATACACCTAAAATGGAGGACATTGGTGTCAACTTAACGTAAAACTCATGCCCCACAAGGAACTTAAGTTCCTCTCTTATAGCTCAAGTCATCTAAAGATGACTAAATAAATCCGAAAAATTTAGTCCATTTTAATGGACTTGAGCTATTAGCCTTGGATTTAAATCCAAGGCGGGTTATGAAATCCAACCAGTCAGCTATGTCTAGGCTTAAATTGACACCAATGGGTCTCACCCCTCCCCAAACCCCTCCCCTAAGAGGATACTGCTGGCGAATCAGGGGTGTGACCCCTCACATCACGATTTTTCGTTATTCCGCCAAATGTAGAGACGCGCCATGGCGCGTCTCTACAAGCCAATTTTTGGATAAATGAGGGGTGTGACCCCCTATTCGCCATTGGTATCCTAAGAGGAGATGGGCTTTCCGGCTCCCCCTTCCCTTGCAGGGAAGGGGGCTGGGGGGTTAGGTCAAAAATTGTTGGACAAAGCTTTAAAAGTCTTGTCTATTCAACAATTGAACTACGTGAGGGGTAAGACCCCCTCTTAATTCGCCAACAGTATCTATCTTTCTGGGTGGGTGTGGAAGCTAAGCGTTAGCTGTCCCTAGCTTAAGTTGACACCAATGGCTGTGTTGGGTCACGAAGAAAGCTCTACCCAACCTACTATGTTAGGTGTGACTAAAACCTAACACCTAACACCTACCACCTAACACCTACTTCGGGCTTGCTGCATAAGTGTGTAAGCTATACCAAACAAGGCTTTCAATCATTATCCGCCTCAAAAAGTGCTTTCGTTTTTGAGCCCATCGATGCAAAAACGAAAGCACCATCATACGGGAACACCTGGTTATATTCCGAATGTGAAGTAAAAATAAGCACGTTTTAATCGGGGTAGTTTCACCTCACCAACATGCCCAAAAGCTTACCCAGCAAGCCCTAATAACTCTTTA
>JAAHHL010000202.1 GCA_010672185.1 Caldora sp. SIO3E6
TGGCAAGAACTGACTGTCAGCACCAGAAACTGGAGGTTCGATAACAGGCGTTGTGGAACCTTGGTAATTCTTCGTTACCAAAACTTCAAACAACTGTTGCAAACTTTTGAGATTACTCTTAATAATCTCATTACCTTCAGCTACTTGCTCAAAGTGCAATTGCCGCAGTTCCTTATAGGGATTATTGGCAATAAACTGTTCACCAATCTCATTTTCAATATCGCCATCAACTATATTGATGCGGGTATGCAGGCGATGACCTGGCTTGGCGACAGTTGAGCTAAGATCATCCGAGTCTGAAGATACCCAGGTAGTAATTTTTAACTCAACAGCTTCACCGAATGCTATGGCAAGAGCCTTAGCAAAATTACCAGCCTTGAGTTGTTGTTTGAAGTCGTCGCTCGACGCCATAATAATATTCCCACAGAGTTCGGGCGGTTTGCAGAGCAAGAAGTTAGCAGCTATTAAGCATACAGATGAGGATACCCAAATTCCAGTGCAGGGAACAGGGAACAGAGGATTCACAAATTCAATTCATTCTGTGCTTATCAGCTATCTCAATTACTTCCTCTATTACTTTAATTCATCTTCGGGAGACGGAGAAAGCAGAGAATTTCGCTCCTTAATTTGGCGTGAATCCTGGGGCAACTGAGACAAAGTGCTGGCGATAACGGTAAATAACTGCTGTATGCTTTCCAGATTTTGTCGGATAATCTGACGTCCCTCCAGAACCTGCTCCATGTGAAACTTCCGTAGTTCAGTATAAGGGCCATTGCCGATGAAATGGGTACCAACTTCGTTATTGATGTTACCATCTACAATATTCATGCGGGTACGCATACGGTAACCCGGCGATGATTGTTCTACATTAGCTGCACTCTCAGAGTCTGAATGAACTGAGGACACCCAGGTCGTAATTTCCAACTCAACTGCTTCACTCAGTGCCAACGTTAGGGCATCAACAATGTCTCCTGCCTTAAGTTTTTCTTTAAACTCGTCGCTGGTTGTCATAAGTTTATCCCCTACTTTTTGGTCTTACTCAGCGTCTCTCTCAACTATATACCAAGATGGTTTCTGTATTAGCCAAGGATTCCCGGAGATGGGGTGTTGGGTATGGGATGAGCTTTCAAAAGGTGTGGGGAGTGTGGGAGGAGTGGGGAGATAGAGAGACAAGGGAGAACTTATGTTATTCAGCAATCTTTAATTAGCAGTTCTACTTCCCTTAAAGATAATCCTGTGATCTGGGCAATAAACTCTAACTCACTCCCTGCCTGTTTCATTGCTATAGCAATATCGCGTTTTTCTTTCTTCCTCCCTTCCAATTCTGCGGCAGCTTTCGTTGTCGAAATAATACTTGTCTCATACTGCCTATCCTGCAAATATCGCTTGTAAACTGCGCTTTCTTCCTCAGATAAATACTCTTCTCGCAGACGATCCTTTGCCTCCGTTAATCCTTGAGCAGAAAACTCCTCCTTAATTTCACTATTTTTCAAAAAGTACATCCATTCATCCAAGCCATCCTTGGTGTCATCATCAAAATTGTTTACTTTCAACAGATAATATTCCGGAAAAATTTCATTTATTTCTTTGTTATTAAATAACTCTTGCTGAATTGGGGACAGTTCTAGCTTGTCATCTAAATGCCTACCTCGAAACTGCACCCGCCCTTCATAAACAACGCAGCTTAACAAAAGTTGCGATCACGCATGTTGATATTGCAGGGGTTGTTGATCAAGCGATCGCTTACTATACCAGAAGCAGTTGAGCGCAAGTGAAAATTGAGAATATACAGCAGTTTGCTCTGCTATGGGGTACATTTTTGATCCCCCTAAATCCCCCTTAAAAAGGGGGACTTTTTTTACTGTACTTTATGACAGCGGAAAGCTCTGTATGCTGGAAAAACGTTAAATCATCGTCAAAAGAGAAGCTTTAAACCGGATTGATTAATTATCCATTATCCATTATCCATTATCCATTATCCATTGGTAGGTAATAGCTTCCCGAATCATTTGAGCAGTAACAGGTGCTAATAAGATACCGTTACGATAGTGACCTGTAGCCAGCAGAACGTTACTATAACCAGGCAATGGTTCAATGACAGGTGCAGGACGACCTTCGGGACGGGGACGTTTACCTGACCAGGTGCGGACTATGGTAGCATCAGCCAAAGCTGGACAAAAAGTAATTGCTTGCTGTCTTACTTGCTCCAACAATGCTGGTTCAGCAACTACCTCACCCTGCTCATCAGGAAATTCTACCGTTGCCCCAACCCAATACTCCCTCTCTCCCAATGGCACAATATGCACATCATTGCCAGTAATCACCGGTTGGAAATCCCTATGTCCAAGAGGATGGTCTAATTGCACTTGTAAGGCTTGCCCTAAAACTGGTTTGAGAATCAGGGGTGAAGTATTTTCTCTCTCTGGTGCTGGAAAGCAGTTAGCTAGTTGAGTTGAACCTAATCCAGCAGCAATTACCAGCCAATCTACTTCTAGTTTCCCCCCATCAGTATCAATATGGCAGCAAGTACGCGAATCGGAACCAGGGTCAGAAATAGATTCGGCTCCCTTAACCGTGACACCAAAATTGAAAGTTACACCGTTACTTTTAGCCGCTGCCACTAAAGCTTGAGTGAGAACAGTTGGCTCTACTTGCCTGTCTTGAGGAGAATAGACAGCAGCTGTTATTCCCTGGCAATCTAGTTGAGGACACCGGGATTGGAGTTGAGCAGTATTCCAGATTTCCAATTGCCAACCTTGAGATTGGCGAGTTGTTACCAACTTCTTCCAAGATGCTAAATCTTCCCCAGCCAAACAGAGTCTAAGGATACCGTTACGATTAAAGGGGATTTGACGCCCGGTAATTGCTTCCAATTCTGGAATTAGGTTTTCATACCTTTGCAGAGAGGCTTGCCGCAGCTGCCATGCTCTACCCTTTACCTTTTTACTAATCACCCCCATCATCACCCCTAAGGCAGCACTAGTGGCTCCTTGAGCTGGGGATTGGCAGTCGAGGACAGTGACTTGCAACCCAGTCACTAGACTGAGTTCATAAGCGATCGCTGCTCCTACCACACCACATCCAATGATTGCAACTTGACCCACTGAGAAACTTCCAGGTAAAAAAAATATCTTATCTTCTATCAAGGCAGAGGAGTAGGGAACTGGGGAAGAAATGGAGAACAGAGAACATTCTCAATTCTCAATTCTCCATTCTCAATTCTTAATTCTCCATACTAGCTTTGTTCGGGAACCAGCTTCAAGAACTCATCGAAGTCTTGTATTGCTAATCCGTAGTTCCTGATTGCCAGGGAATAGTTGCCCTCTGTCGCAGCAGCATCAATGGTATTCAGGCAGTCGAACAAGTCTTTGGCTAGATCCCGAGCAACTTTTTGCTCCTGAGGCAGAAGTTTCTGGCTCATATAGCTCATTTCCTGTCGCAATGTACCCAAGGGACCGTGGATCAAACTGCCAACTTCTACCCAATCTCGGTCTTGGATATTGCCTGCAAGAGCTGAGATTCTCTGGCGCTTTTCCCCCAATTTGTCAGCATATTGCTGAATCTGCTCTATCTGTTCGGCAGTATAAGTAGGAGGTTCCTGCGAGGCTGACGGGCCACCGCAACTCACCAAAAAGGTTGTTACCAATACCAGAATCACAGCCAGAATAGAACGATAACTTTTAGTAAACATAGTTGTGTTGCTAACTCACTCTTGGAAATTACCCAATTTATTAAGGTATATTACCTTAAATGGCAATCACTTATGCCACATTGCGAACCAGCCACATAGATAACAAGTTACAAACGAATGCATTTTGTCAATACGTCTAGGTATATAAATTAACTGAGACGATAATGATAATCAGAGAAAATGATGAAGGGAAAGAGGTTAGAGCTGCTCACTCCCTTCCCCTCTTGAGAGATTATCATTATCACTCACGGCAGGATAGAAGACATCTATAATCTCTGAATTCGGCTCCTATAGTTAATAAATTGTCAAATTTTTCTAGCCACATCAGAAGGTATCCTACTTAACAACTAAATAAATACTCAAAGAGAAGCTTCTATGATTGAAAAAATTTTGGTATCCGTAGCCGGTCGAGGTCTGTGTGAACAGATGCTCAATATGTTGACGGAAATCCCTTCCCTGAAACGGGCATCAGTTACTGTTTTACACGTTGTGCCACCCCAAATCACAGCAGAAGATATGTCTGCGAAGTTGGAAGAGGGAGGTCAAATTCTGGCAGATGCTGTCAAAGCGCTGAAGTTAGAGCCAAACAAAATCACCCCCAGACTCAAACAGGGAGACCCTAAGATTATAGTTCCTCAAATTGCGGAAGAAGAGGATTCTGACTTGATTATTATGGGTTCCCGAGGACTCAAGCGTTTAGAATCAATTTTGCAAAACTCTGTAAGCCAATACGTTTTTCAGTTGTCCACTCGCCCGATGTTGTTGGTAAAAGACGACACCTTCATCAAACAAGTTAGGCGTGTGATGGTGGCAGTAGATAAATCTCAACCGGCTCAGCAGTCCTTGGATTTAGCACTGTCCATAGTGCGAGATATCCCAGGAGGTAAATTACATCTCGTACATATTAATCCTGATAAGCGTCAATCCGAGGGGGGAGAAGATCCGGTTCTAGCGGATGCCGCAGCAAAAGCCAAACAGCAAGGTGTTGCTTACAGCTGCCATAATAGTGCTGGTCAGGCTGGAGTAGAAATTTGCCGCTTGGCAGAAGAATTGAATATCGATTTGTTAATTCTCGGTTCTCCTGACAGACGTCCTTCTATCGCCAAGGCTCTAGTAGATTTGGATCGATTACTAGGCAATTCCTTATCAGACTACGTTCGGGTATATGCCAACTGTCCTGTACTTTTGACACGTACTTCTAGCTAGGTGTTAGGTGGTAGGTGTTAGGTGGTGGTAGTAGCTGGCAGTTTCAATAAAAAAACCCCTAACCCCTAACACCAGGCTCTTAAGAAACACTCAGGGTGTGGGGTGTAGGGTGTAGGGTGTAGGGAAAAAGAGGCTCAACGCGACAGTCGGTAGAGAGGGTTGAATGAGATCATAAACGATGGAATCAGCAATAGGGAGGGTTGATAAGGCACTATTGAGCAGCGATGGGACTTTCTTTTTCACCACACCCCACACCCCACACCCTACACCCTACACCCGGCGCCTGACGGGGCGGGGATGATACAAAAAAACCAGCCCTGCTTCAAGCGCAAACAGACTGGATTTTTGGACAGTAGATTTTAACTGTCTTGGTTACCTTGGCTGGCCGTTTGGATATACAAAATCAACAAAAAGACAGCAGGAACCAGAACAAACAGAATAGTGGCAATAAACCCTAAATTGTTAACTTCCATTGACTTAGTGCCTCTCAATCATGTGTGAAGTACCCAACATCGTTCCCTACCATACCACAAATCTCGACCACGCTTTCATCCCGGTGCTGAATTGAAAATGACAGCGTGGGACTTCCCGCGTAGCAAGGTTAACTGTGGATGCTCCAACGCTAAAAACTACTGGCGCGACACACCTAAAATGGTAGTTTAGATTTTCGGTAGTGCGTTCGCGTAGCGTGTGCGTAGCACAAACGTCTCGCTCGCTAGAGGTAAAAAGCGAGCAAGATGCTCGCACTACTCTATTCAACATTTTTAGCTGTGTCGGTCCACTACTTCCGAGTGAAGGCGTATTGCATCTTACCCTGTTGCTTGCATTATCGGACACTTATCACTTCCCCACCTGAATCACTTGCAAGCTACCGCCAGCATACAAAGTGTGATTGAGCAAACTAAAACCTGCCCCTTGAAGCAAGCCAATCAAGTCTGTCTCCAACAACTGCCAAGCAGTCTCCGTCTCAAACAACTCTAGGAATAGGGCTAATCCAGGCCAAAATAGCCAATTAGTCGGCTTGTGAAAATCTACTAGAGCAAACATCCCTCCTGGCTTTAGTACTCGATAAACCTCATTAATAATCGCCTGTAATTGAGAAGGCTTCATTTCGTGAAGTGCCGCGCTCGTATGTACCACATCAAACTGATTATCTAGAAATGGCATCTCTTCAGCTGCTGCTTCCACATAAGATGCTTGGGGAACATTAGTTCGTGCTCGTTCCAATGATACTAGCGAGACATCCAAGCCAGTGACATTATTGCTAGAGTTTACTAAAAATTTAGTAGCCTGACCACTGCCACAGCAAAGATCCAACACCTTAGTTTCTGGGTTAATTGGTAACCCTTGCAAAGGCAGCTGGCGGAATCGCGCTTCTCCACCCACGGCGAGGGCTGCCAGACGGGAAATCCCGTCATATAGCCATTGGTACTGATAACTCCACGTTCTTAAGATAGTAGCCATTGCTCACTCCCTAGTAAAGATCTGTATTCCTTAATGCAAATTACAACCATCAAGACAATATATTGTTAAAATCAGTAACAAATATAAAATTTTTGGAAATTTGTGAGCACTATGGGTCGTACTGGGGTATTATTGCTAAATTTAGGTGGACCAGAGGAATTGGAAGATGTCCGTCCCTTCCTCTACAACTTGTTTTCTGATCCGGAAATTATCCGTCTGCCCTTTTCTTGGTTGCAAAAACCTCTTGCTTGGTTAATCTCGACTCGGCGAGCTAAGACATCTCAAGAAAACTATAAACAAATTGGAGGTGGTTCTCCACTACGGAAAATCACCGAAGCTCAAGCCCAAGCTCTCCAAGAAGATTTGCACCAACAAGGGCAGCCAGTTCAAATCTATATTGGTATGCGTTACTGGCATCCCTTTACAGAAGAGGCTTTGGAGCAGATTAAGCGGGACAAAATTGAGCGACTGGTCATTCTCCCTCTCTATCCTCAGTTTTCTATCAGCACTAGCGGATCGAGTTTCCGGGTTCTGGAAAAACTTTGGCAAGAAGAGCCAAAACTGAAGGAAATTGAATATACGATTATTCCTTCCTGGTATAAAGAACCTGGTTATTTGCAGGCAATGGCGCAGTTAATTGAGCAGGAGTTAGAACAGTTTCCCAACCCTGAATCTGTTCAGATCTTCTTCAGTGCCCACGGTGTTCCCGTAAGCTACGTCACAGAAGGTGGTGACCCCTATCAGGAAGAAATTGAGGATTGCACTGCCTTGATTATGAAAACCCTCAATCGCCCAAATCCCCACAACTTGGCTTATCAAAGTCGAGTTGGCCCGGTAGAGTGGCTCCAACCTTATACTGATGATGCTTTGCAGGAACTTGGTGCTCAAGGGGTCGAGAATTTGTTAGTGGTTCCCATCAGCTTTGTCTCGGAACATATTGAAACCCTTCAAGAAATTGATATTGAGTATCGGGAAATTGCAGAAGAATCAGGGATTAAGAACTTCCAGCGCGTACCAGCTCTCAATACCCATCCTGTTTTTATCAATTCCCTCACAACTCTAGTGTTGGAAGCCCTAGAGGCTCCTAATTGTCAGTTCTCAGAGGCAGTGCGTCCTAATAGGACAGTTAAGATGTATCCCCAAGAGCGTTGGGAGTGGGGTCTGACTACTGCCGCAGAAGTCTGGAACGGTCGTTTGGCAATGATTGGCTTTTTTGCTCTGATGCTAGAGCTAATTACTGGCTACGGACCATTGCATTTTGTCGGTTTGCTGTGAAGAAGGGAGTAGGGAATGGAGAATGGAGAATTGGGAATTGGGAATTGGGAATGGAGAATGGAGAATTGGGAATTGGGAATTGGGAATGGAGAATGGAGAATTGGGAATATTTTCTTTGTCTCCCTCAGCTCCCTTAGCTCCCTCAGCTCCCTCAGCTCCCTCAGCTCCCTCAGCTCCCTTGTCTCCCTCAGCTCCCCCTCTCTCAGGCTCAGTCGAGATTCTGACGGCGTAACCGACGACGTCTGCGAGAATGGGTCTGTTTCATATACCAGGAATACCACTGCTTAGAACTGCGTATCGCCAGCCACAATAGTAGTAAGGCGATTAATCCTCCCTGTTGAGGCGCATCAAAAGCAAACAGAACCAAAGCAACGCACAAAAAATCCTCCAGAAAAACTAGCCATAGGGGTAAACCCCGTAAGCGGAAGAACCAGCCAACTTGAACTAGTTGGAGTACTAGAGCCAATAAACTACCAACTATGCCGATGATCCAAACAACTGGAACAGGAGCTCCTGTGAACTGAGCAATGGCAATGCCCATAATCGCACCAACAATAGGACTCAAGAAGAGCTGAACCACTTGCAAAATTCTCTGTCCAAGAAGCTTTTTGGAAGCAAATAGCTCAAATAAAGACCAACTAGTCAAGATACCTATTAAGAGAGATGGATGAATCTGAGATAGTAGTGGTATTCTTGACCAAAGATAATCACTGTGCAACAAGCCAATGATAAGGAGGGGTAGGGCAATTCTCATTCCTGCTGCCGCCGAAGCTGAGAGTGCGCCTAGGAGTTCAAGCATCTTTACCTCCTGTTTGCCATACGAGTAGTTTGGTTATTCCCAAGAACTAAGGGTAACCAGGGTTGATAAAAATTTGGTTAAACTAATTTATTAAAAGTCCTTTTCTATTATTGACATACTTGTTGATTTATGTCGCTAGTGCTTTGAAGGCAGAAGGCAGGAGGCAGGAGGCAGGAGGCAGGAGAGATGGTAGCTGATAGCTGATAGCTGATAGCTGATGGCCGCTAGCTGAATTGTAACAATGCATATAGTATTCCGCAATTTAAGGATATTTCTCAGAAAAATCAGTCATAATTTTATTTAAAGACTATTTTTTTCTGCTTGGTGAGGGAGAGAACAAGCAGTGAAGTTGATTGACAACAACAGGCTATAGATTAGTTACTGATGGTATTGTTTTCATTTATTAAAAATCAGGAAGATTGGGGCAATATAGATAACACAAGAATATCTTCCTCAAACAAAGGGTAGAAAAAACTTGGTTAACTAACAGGAGAAATAAATCGATGTCTGATTCATTATTCATTGATGCTAGTAAAAGATTGCAAGCAGCACTTAAATATGTTTCTATTTCTGAGGACGCTAGTGAACGATTGAAGCATCCCAAAGTAAGTCTGAGTGTTTCCATTCCCGTTCGTATGGATGATGGCTCTTTAAAGATATTTCAGGGCTATAGGGTGCGTTATGATGACACTAGAGGACCAGCTAAAGGTGGTATACGTTATCATCCCAATGTTTCTTTGGATGAAGTTCAATCTCTTGCCTTTTGGATGACCTTTAAATGTGCTGTTTTAAATCTGCC
>JAAHHL010000203.1 GCA_010672185.1 Caldora sp. SIO3E6
TGTCGGGAATTGACTGCCAACGGAGGAAATCGCGCCTTCCTTGATTATCGTATAGGCCCGCCGGGTGGAAGGTTTTTTACGGCTGAGATACCTCGTCGCACTACAATTCAAGTTTATGCTGAAGTAGGGGAAACTCTCAATCTTGGCTCCAGTGCTATTGGTTTTGGTGCAGGTGCAATCAACGTAACAGATCCCGATGGTGTGCAAATTGCAAACCCTTGTGGAGCAGGAGAAGGTACAATTAACAATCGTGCTGAAGAAGTAGCTGGTCCTGGAGCTGGTGGCTACATACCCTGTGATGTTCCAGTCAATGAAACCGGAATCTGGACTGTGGAATTTGTTAGTCCTGATTCTGCCTGTCCTAATGCAAATCCAAATCCAGATGACATAGGTGTTGGTGTTAATTGGGTACAAACTGATGATGACTGTTTTATTGCAGCTTGGGATGTCACGGTGCTTGATGGTGTAGTCAGGCAACCTGGTAGAGCCTATGCCACCTATTTACCTTTGAATCTGGGAGCTAATAATGTGGAGCTGAACTCCGTCGCCTATATTCAAACTAAGCGGGGTGATTTGTTCCGAGTTGGTCTCAATGGTATCGATCCCTTTGGATTTATCTTCTTTGCTAACAACAAAGGATTTACGGATGCAGTGGGCGAACCTCTGTTTGAATCAGTTCTTGAGGCTGATGCTGTCTTCCATCGCCCTGATGAGGCAGATATAGGAGATGAGGACATCACCCATAAGATTTTCTTCAATCCACCTAGTGGAGATTTGCCCCCAGAATCAACGGTTGCAGCCTTTGGTAACACCTTCTTAAAACCACCAACTCCAGATGAACCCGAAGTTAGTACTTTAACTTTTACAGGATTTGATGGAACTCCAGGTAATGCTGACCCTACACGGGGGGGTAACTTTAGTTTTACGACTAATGAAGCTGGAAGGTATTTAATCACCGTTGATGTCAATCGTGATGGTGTTCTTGGAAATGCGAATGACGTGGTTTTGAGAGGCAGAGCTGTCGTTGGGACAAACACTGTATTCTGGGATGGTACGGACGGAAACGGTAACCAACTACCTGCAGGTGAAACTGCTTATAACGCCAGCTTTAGTATGATTATTGGTGACGTTCACTTTCCCTTTCTTGATCCAGAAAATCACGATGATGGCTTAATTATTGAGCGGGTAATTAATGATAATAACGGTGGTGTAACTCCTGTTGCAATGGATCCTGGCTTCGTCTACTTCAATGATAGTAATTTAGGTGGTGGAGAAGCGGTACTCGGAGTTGACAGTTTACCAGATGGAGCCCACGACTTTGCTCCAGGATTTGGCGATATCAAGGGAATTGATACTTGGACTTCCTTGGTGCGTCCAGATCTATTAGTCGGTCTGATCAAGATCAACAAAGCTGACCTAACTATCCAAAAAGATGTTAATGCACCTTCATTCCAAGCTGGCAGCCCTATCACCTATACTCTAACAGTTGGAAGCCTAACTAACGATCAGGCAAACCCGGCACTAATACCTCCTGATACATTCACTGATATTGAAGGAGCTACAGTCACAGATAACATTCCCGATACGATTACTAACGTTACCTGGACTTGTGCGCCTGTAGATGCAGCAACAGCGGCTTGTGGTGCTGCCAGCGGCTCAGGCAATGACATTAGTTTAACAGTGGATCTCGATGTAGGAGCCGAAGCAATTATCACCATCAACGGCACAATTTCACCCCTTGCCGCAGGTGGTGACTTAAGCAATACTGCTACAATTGACCCACCCCCTGACACTTTTGACCCAACTAGAGGTGTTACTGATCCAGATCCTAACAACAATACCAGTACTCAAACAATTACCATTATCCCCGGTCCAATTCAACCGGTGGGCATCAAATCTAGTAAGTTGCTGATTGATGCTGATGGTGATGAGCAACCAACCCCTGGTGATACCCTCGAATACACTGTCATCTACCGCAACAATGACGGCACTCGGAATGTTACTGAGTTCCTAGCTAGGGACACGATTGACACTAGTCTGGTAACCTTTGTTCCTGGCTCCTATACCTTTGCCGCAGCTAACGGAGCCGTTGTCACTGCTAACCCCACGTTTAACGGCTCTACTGATAATAACCTCACCAATCCTACTAACTTAGGGACATTGCCTCCTGGAGGCTCTGAGATCACCATGACCTATCAGGTAACCATCAATAGTGATGTTCCTGTAGGAACAGAGATTATGAACCAAGCCGTTGCTACCTCAACAGGTGGAACCCTGGAGAATGTTGTTACGGATGCCTCTGCTGGTACTGGAGATATAACGCAAATCCCGGATGACGGGGTAGATACCGGCAACCTACCTGATACGGGAGACGATGAACCAACAATTGTTATTGTGGGGGGAGATCCTACGGATCCTACGGATCCTACGGATCCTGAACCCACAAATTTGGTGCTAGTCAAGCGCATTACCAATGCCGAAAGAGAAGGTGTTCCTATTCCTGGTATCAACCTTGGCACTTTTGTCGATGACCCCAACGACACCAATGATAACTTACCGGGCTGGTCTGGACTCAGTACCGGAGCCCCAGTCGGAGTTTCCCAATTAGATGAACCATTGGCCAGTGGAGATGTGGTTGAATATACGATCTATTTCCTCGCTGAGGGTGGTACTGTCCTAGAAAATGTCCGGTTATGTGACCCGATTCCTGATGGAACTGTCTTTGTACCCAATGGTTTTGCTGGCAACAGTGGCATTGCCTTGAACATGAATGGCACAACTTCCAACATAACCAATGCAGCAGATGCAGACCAAGGGCAATTTTTCTCACCCTTAGCACCGGTAGATAGTCCTCCTTGTCCCAACTCGAGTGAGCCACAAGGAGCTGTCCTTGTTAATTTGGGAAGTATTGTACCAATATCTCCCAGCAATGTAGGCTTTGTTCGCTTCCGTATCAGGATTGAGTAGGGAATTGTTTTTTGTTTTTTGTTGTTTGAGAATTGAGGATGGGGAATGGGGAATTATTTTCCCTGTTCTCTTTCTTTATTTTGTGGTATTATTTTACATAATGGGATAGTTGTGCGCCTGTAAAGGCGAATCATCAAAAACCTGTGAAATAGAAGTACCTTTGTGCTCTACCCTTCGGGCTCTCCTAGGGAGAATGTGCCTTTGTGGTTTTTCCAATATTGCGATTGCTTTCAATACCAGCGTAGCTGATCGCTTCCCCAACAAACTCTTCACTGATTAACCTTGGTGCTCTTTGTCTCTTTGTGGTTTTTCCAATATTGCAATTCTAAATAAAAGACCAACAGATCTATTTTTTTTCCCTTAAAAGACAGATTTTGTATCATGACAACAACAGCAACCCAAATTGATCTACCCCCTCCCTTTCCTGACCATACTCAACTACCAGAATCAGATGGTACATTTGTGAAAAACTTTCAAGAGCATCCCCAAAGCCTTATTTTAACTGACTCTATTGGTCCAGTTTTACAACAACGCCATCCAGATGGTCGATACGCAATTGGACAAGATTGCGGCATTTATTGGCGAGAAACTGACCCTCCAGAAAAAGGTGCAGAAGCACCAGATTGGTTTTATGTTCCCAATGTTCCTCCAAAACTCAATGGAGAAATTCGACGTTCTTATGTACTGTGGCGAGAATTCTTAGCACCAACAATTGCCTTAGAGTTTGCCAGTGGTGATGGAGAAGAAGAACGAGATGCCACACCTTTATCGGTTTCCCCCCAAGGAGAGACCATAAGACCCGGTAAATTCTGGGTATATGAACAGATTATGCGTATACCCTACTATGGCATTTATGAAATTAAAAATAGTAAACTAGAAGTCTATCATCTCCAAGATGTTTACTATCAAAAACTCCAACCTAATGAAAGAGGTCATTATCTTATTGCTCCTTTAAATGTAGAACTTGGACTCTGGCAAGGCAGTTATCAAAATCAAACCCAGCTATGGTTACGTTGGTGGGATAGGGAAGGCAATCTCTTATTAATTGGTGATGAACGCGCTCTATTAGAACAACAACGGGCTGAACAAGAACGACAACGTGCAGAGCAAGAACGACAACGTGCTGAACAAGCGGAGCAAAAAGCTGCAAAATTAGCAGAAAAACTAAGAGCAATGGGTATTGATCCCGATGCAAATGATTAAGCGAAAACCCTGTAGGGGCGGGTTTAGGATCATGTGTTAACGAATTGGGCTATAATCTTCACCTCATACCCGCCCCTACGATAACCTGGGGAATGTAGAATTGGGGATTGGTTATCTTCACCGGGGGATGGTGTTGGGCGGGTTTTGATCCAAATATTTGGATAAAATGACCCAGATTGTCGCTAAACCCGCCCCTACAACATGTGAAATTTAATTCAAATTAGACATAACTGAATTCCCAATTCCCCAATTCTACATTCTGCATTCTAAATTCTAAATTCTAATAAGGCCATTTCCACTCCCGAATTTCCGGCTTATCCATCCCTTGTTCAAAAGCATAATTGGTATGCTCAATGATGTTGTTTTTCATCCGCTCCTTGACATAAGCGGCACGGGAACCTAAAGAAGGTACACGATTAATCACATCAATAACTAAATTGAAGCGATCAATTTGGTTTTCCATCGCCAATTCCAGAGGAGTATTAATATTACCCTTCTCCTTGTAGCCGCGAACATGAATGCGCTCTTGATTGGTGCGGCGATAGACTAATTTGTGAATTAACCAGGGATAGCCGTGGAAATTAAAGATAATCGGCTTATCTGGGGTAAACAAAGTATCAAAATCACAGTTCGATAAGCCATGAGGATGTTCCTGCTCATCCACTAGAGTCAGTAAATCAACAACATTGATAAACCGAACCCGTAAATCAGGGAATTCCTCCCGTAAAATGGCAGTAGCCGCCAAGGATTCCATCGTGGGAATATCCCCACAACAAGCCATTACCACATCCGGTTCATCAGGTTCTTTGCCACAATCATCATTACTAGCCCACTCCCAAATACCAAGACCCTTAGTACAATGAGCGATCGCTTCTTCCATTGTCAGGTACTGCAAGTGCATCTGCTTGTCGGAGATAATCACATTGACGTAATCTCGACTTTTGAGGCAGTGATCCGCTACAGACAGCAGGCAATTAGCATCCGGGGGGAAGTAAACACGAACCACATCGGGACTCTTGTTAGTCACCAGATCGATATAGCCAGGATCTTGGTGGCTAAAGCCGTTGTGATCCTGCCGCCACACCAGGGAAGACAACAGAATATTGAGGGAGGAAACGGGAGCTCTCCAAGGAACTTCCTTTTTGCAAATATCTAGCCATTTAGCATGTTGGTTGAACATTGAGTCCACTACATGAGCAAAAGCTTCGTAGGTGTGGAAAAAACCGTGACGTCCCGATAGCAGGTAACCCTCTAGCCAACCCTGTAAGGTATGCTCACTAAGCATTTCCATCACCCTACCATCCGTAGCCAAATGGCTACCATCCTCGTCCTCCGGTAGATAATCCCCCATCCACGCCTTTTTACTAACTTCGTAGATCGACTGGAGGCGGTTCGATGCGGTTTCGTCGGGACCGAAGACTCGGAAATTTTCCCCATTCTTGCTCATGACTTCCCGCAGAAAATAACCCAAGACGCGGGTATTCTCCACTTCTACCGTACCAGGTTTGGGGATATCCACGGCAAACTCCCGAAAATTCGGCATACGCAGTTCCTTACGCACCCTGCCACCATTAGCGATCAGATTATTGCTCATGCGGCGGTGACCCTTGGGAGCCAGAGCCTTGAGTTCCGCCATAAATGTCCCGTTAGCGTCGAAAAGCTCCTCAGGCTGATAGCTCTTGAGCCAAGCTTCTAGTATTTGTATATGCTCTGGGTTATTGTGCATACCCCCCAGAGGCACCTGATGCGATCGCCAAAATCCTTCCGTTTTATGACCATCTACTTCTTTCGGTCCAGTCCAACCCTTAGGAGTCCGGAGGATAATCATCGGCCATAGAGGACGTTTAGCTATCCCAGTGCTACGAGCCTCTGTTTGAATAGAACGAATTTGCTCAATGCACTCTTCCATAGTGGCTGCCATTTTCTGGTGCATCACTTCCGGATCATCTCCTTCCACTACATAAGGAGTATAGCCATAACCTCGGAAAAGATATTCTAACTCCTCAGAAGAAATTCGGGCAAGGATAGTGGGGTTGGCAATTTTGTAACCGTTGAGGTTAAGAATCGGTAAAACAGCACCATCGCGAATCGGGTTGAGAAACTTGTTAGAGTGCCAAGCGGTTGCTAGGGGTCCTGTTTCTGCTTCACCATCACCGACAACACAGGCTACCAGTAAATCTGGATTATCGAAAGCAGCACCATAAGCATGGGAGAGGCTATACCCCAGTTCACCCCCCTCATGGATCGAGCCGGGAAGTTCAGGAGTACAATGGCTACCAATGCCACCGGGGAAAGAGAACCACCGGAAGAGTTTGGTCATACCCTCCTCATCTTCACTTTTATCTGGGTAAACTTCAGAATAAGTTCCTTCCAGGTAAACTGGACCGATCACCCCAGGAGCACCGTGACCAGGGCCAGCCATAAAAATAGCATTAAGATCGTATTTATTAATCAGCCGATTGAGGTGAATGTAGCTAAAACTTAAGGCAGGGGAAGCACCCCAGTGACCCAATAGGCGATGTTTGACATGATCCGCTTTTAGAGGTTCTTTGAGTAGGGCATTATCCCGCAAATAAATCATGCCCACTGCCAAGTAGTTACAGGCTCGCCAGTAAGCATGAATTTTCGACAACTCTTCAGGAGAGAGAGTTTGAGTAATCTCAATAGGTTTGAAGGGAGCTTGTGTCATGATGTTCAAAGTTTAGTGCAGGTAGATGAGATGAGGTTACGAAATTATGCACAGTTTCCTTATTAAGTTGATCGTACCTATGAATTAGACTTGAAAATATTTGAAAATTTTGATGATTAGTTTAAGAAAATACTATCTATAAATTTAAGTATTTTTCTGGCACATTTGTTAAAATGTACACCTACATAAAAATGCTGTTTTTTAATGTTTTATTTAGGATTAATAAAGTAGATATGTGTAAATAAATATGAGCGATTTTACAACTTGTGAGGTACATTTGATCCCCCTAAATCCCCCTTGGAAAGGGGGACTTTGAGGCAAAGAGTGTACCTCATGAGTCTGAAAAACGCTATAGTCAAACTCTTACCAATGACAAATGACAAATGACAAATGACAGTCCTCACTACATCAGTTAAGTATCAGGCAAGTTATCGGGATCAATTCCTAGCGATCGCAAATACTGAGCTAACTTTTCTGCTCGCTGTCGTTCTGTCTCTGCCCGTTGCTGTTCCACCATTAACTGCTGACGCATCTGCTCGATCACAGTTTCTGGTAAAGCATAAGCCTTAAGCTGCTGATTGTACCAGGACAATATTTCATACTCAATACCACCAAAGAGCTGTTGTGAGCGTCCAATCCCCAATCCCACTTCCGGTATCCAATAGGGTTCACCAATTTGTTGCTGATACTGACCATTGATCAGTTTGTGTACCTCAAATGGCTGCTGTCTATCCCGTTTCCAAAATTCAGGATTATAGATAATGTAGTATAGAACCCCTAACCTGGCATAAATCGCCATTTTTTCGTCATATTCTCCACCGGGTTTATGGGAAACCATTTCTAAGGTTAGGAGCGGGACAACACCATTTTCTTCCCAGACGGCATAACTTCTACGGGATTTTCCTCTCTTGCGGCGCTCTACTCCCAAACTCAGAAAGGCATCTGGCACAATGGGAACTTTGGGACTGATGCCAGTGGTGTGATAAACTGCCATATCCACACCGAAGTACCAATCCATACGGTCTGACCAAATGTTAGCTAGGATAAACAGCAAAAGGTTAGGAAGGAGATTCTGGTCTTCATTATCCACAGGCGTATCATCTGAACAGGGTAAGTCTTCGGTGGATGGTAAGCCGGATTTGAGTTCTGGGGAAATCATGGCGGCTGATTGAGGTGAGCTGCGGGTGAGCTTCTATTATAGAAAACTTGCGTCTCAATGTTTTAAAACTCTCGAGAAACAAGGGAATTGGGAATTGGGAATTGGGAATTGGGAATTGGGAATTGGGAATTGGGAATTGGGAATTGGGAATTGGGAATTGGGAATAGAGAAACACATTCAACCGCAAGGGGTTTGGGCGTAGCACATCTTTATCAAAAGCCTCTTGCTTTGGCTAGAGATTTATTTTGAATTTTTAATTGATAATTTTGAATTGTTATGAAAATTCTGGTACTCAATGCGGGGTCAAGTACTCAAAAAAGTTGCCTGTACGATGTTCCTGACTCAACTTTACCAGAGCTTCCCCCAGAACCATTGTGGGCAGGGACAGTGGATTGGGGAAAATCAGCAGATGGGGCAGAATTAACAGTTAAGGCTAACGGACTTAAACAGACAATCTCCCTAGCTACCAATTCGCGATCGCAAGCCCTAACTAAACTGCTTGACACCCTCACTCAGGGGGATACTGCTGTACTAACTAGCTTAGAGCAAATCGATATCGTAGGACATCGGGTGGTTCACGGAGGAACAGAATACAGCAAGTCTACCCTCATTTCCCCAGAAGTAAAAGCAGCGATCGCACGGTTAATTCTCCTCGCACCGGCTCATAATCCCGCCCATCTAGAAGGAATCGAAGCAATCGAGCAAACCTTAGGAAACATCCCCCAACTCGCAGTATTTGATACCGCCTTCCACAGCCAAATTCCTACCAAAGCTGCTGCCTATCCCATTCCCTACCAATGGTTTGAACAAGGTATCCGTCGCTATGGCTTCCACGGGATCAGCCATCAATATTGTGCTCGTCGGGCTGCTGAAATTTTAGGTAATCCCCTGGATACCCTGAAACTGATCACCTGTCATCTGGGAAATGGCGCTTCCCTGGCAGCTGTGGAGAGCGGCATCAGCATCAATACTACAATGGGCTTTACCCCTCTGGAAGGGCTGATGATGGGGACTCGCAGTGGTTCTATTGATCCTGCCATTGGCATTTACCTGATGCGGGAACACAATTTCACAGTAGAGCACCTAGATCAGATGCTAAACCGGGAATCGGGCTTAAGGGGCATTTTTGGTTCTTCAGGAGACATGCGGGCAGTGTTAGCGGCAAGAGAAACCGGAGACCCTCGCGCTCAGCTAGCCTTTGAGATG
>JAAHHL010000204.1 GCA_010672185.1 Caldora sp. SIO3E6
TCAATTCCGGCTACATTGGAATAATATTCATGATGTAGGGGCGCAATGCTTGCGCCCTTCAGTATCTATGTTTTCTAACCAAAAAGCCAAATTTTTAATCATTCCGATACAACCGGAATTGATATTATTACATTTTAGCTTTAGGTTAGGTGAAGGGTTTAAATTGACGGTATCCAATCACTGAAATTTACTCATTATCTTCCTGCAAACGACAACATTCTTCTTTGATGGCGTAAGCTTGTGCTAAATTTGGTGCTAATTTAATTACTTGATCGAAAATCTCAATCGCCTCGCTGTAGCGTCTCAGATCCACTAGTACAGAAGCTTTGATAAACAAAGCTGGGTAAAAATCTGGCTTCATAGCTAAACTCTTATCGAGATCAAGTAAAGCCTCCTCATATTTGCCTGCTCGCGAGAGTATAGTACCTCGACTATGCCAAATTTGGAAATCATCGGGTTTTTGTTCAAGTTGCTGATCTAACTTAGTGAGTGTCTTTTCTAGTTGCTCTGGTTTAGCTAGGTGTTGTAATTGTTGAGTTTGGTACTCAATAACTTGTTGTGGTCGATTAAAAGCCTCTTCATATCTTCCTAATTGACATAATGTGCTACTCCGAGCAGCCCATGCTTCATAGAAATCTGGTTTGTATTCAATTGCTTTGTCAAAGCTAGCGATCGCTTCTTCATATCGCCCTAAGCTAGCCAGTGCCTTCCCTCTATTTTTCCATCTCGTTTCGTTTGAATTGAGTTCAAGGGCTTGATCGTAACTTTTGAGCGCTTCCTCGTAGCGACCTAAATCAGACAAATGTAATCCCCGGTTATTCCAGGCAACCAAATCATCCGGGTTGATTTGTAGTGCTTGATCGTAAGCAGCGATTGCCTCTTCATAACGCTGCAACTCTCCCAAAGCATAGCCTTTATTCAACCAGGCGACTTGATAGTCTGACTTAATTTCCAGGGCTTTATCGTAACTAGCAACTGCTTCCTCATATCGCCCTAAGCTAGCCAGTACCTTCCCTCTACTGTTCCATCTCGTTTCATACTTTGAATTGAGTTCAAGGGCTTGATCGTAACTTTTGAGCGCTTCCTCGTAGCGACCTAAATCAGACAAATGTAATCCCTGATTATTCCAGGCAACCGAATCATCTGGGTTCAGTTTTAGTGCTTGAGCATAGGCAGCAATTGCCTCTTCATAGCGCTGCAACTGCCCCAAAGTATAGCCCTTATTAAACCAGGCCACTTGATAGTCTGGCTTAATTGAAATAGCTTTTTCATAAGAAGTGATCGCTTCCTCATATTGCCCTAAGCTAGCCAGTGCCTTCCCTCTATTATTCCATGATGCCATGTCATCCTTTGAATTGAATTCAAGGGCTTTATCGTAACTTGTGAGCGCTTCCTCGTAGCGACCTAAATCATACAAATGTGCTCCCTGATTATTCCAGGCACCCGAATCATCTGGGTTCAGTTTTAGTGCTTGAGCATAGGCAGCAATTGCCTCTTCATAGCGCTGCAACTGCCCCAAAGTATAGCCCTTATTAAACCAGGCCACTTGATAGTCTGGCTTAATTGAAATAGCTTTTTCATAACTGGCGATCGCTTCCTCATATTGCCCTAAGCTAGCCAGTGCATACCCTCTATTATTCCATGCTATGTCATCCTTTGAATTGAGTTCAAGGGCTTGATCGTAAGCGGCGATTGCCTCTTCATAGCGCTGCAAGTCTCCCAAAGCATAGCCTTTATTAAGCCAGGCAGCTTGATAGTCTGGCTTAATTGAAATAGCTTTTTCATAACTGGCGATCGCTTCCTCATATTGCCCTAAGCTAGCCAGTGCCTTCCCTCTATTATTCCATGCAATGTCATCCTTTGAATTGAGTTCAAGGGCTTTATCGTAACTAGCGATCGATTCCTCGTAGCGACCCAAATAATACAAATGTAATCCCCGGTTTTTCCAGACAACCGATTCATCTGGGTTCATTGGTAGTGCTTTATCGTAGGCAGCGATTGCCTCTTCATGACGCTGCAACTGTCCCAAGGCATTACCTTTCTCAAACCAAGCCACTTGAAGTTCTGGTTTAATCTGAAGCACTTTTTCGTAACTGGTAATTGCCTCTTCATATCTTCCTAATCGAGATAATACAATACTCCGACAGAGCCATGCACTATAACAGGAAGAATCTGTTTCTACAGCGCGATCATAGGCGAAAAGAGCTTCTTCATACCTACCAAGCTCAAGTAATGCATTTCCCTGAAAGTGCCATGCCAGATGGTCATCTGCCTGAATTTCCAAGGCTTTGTCGTAACTAGCAATTGCTTCTTCGTAACGACCTAAGCTAGCCAGTGCCTTCCCTCTGCATTTCCATTCTGTGTCATTCTTTGGATTGAATTCAAGGGCTTTATCGTAACTAGTGAGTGCTTCCTTGTAGCGACCTAAATCAGACAAATTTTCTCCCCGGTTGTTCCAAACAACCGATTCATTTGGGCTCAGTTTTAGTGCTTGATCATAGGCAGCAAGAGCTTCTTCATAGCGCTGCAACTTTCTCAAAGCATTACCTCGCTGATACCATGTAACAGGGCGAGAAGAATCCGTTTCTACAGCGCGATCATAGGCAGCAAGAGCTTCTTTATACCTACCAAGCTCAAACAATGCATTCCCTTGATAAATCCATGCCTGGTGGTTATCCGGCTGAATTTCTAAAGCTTTATCGTAACTAGCAATTGCTTCCTCATATCGTCCTAAGTTAGCCAGTGCTTCCCCTCTGCTCTTCCATGCCATATTATACCTTGGATTGAGTTTAAGGGCTTGATCGTAACTAATGATGGCTTCATTATAGCGACCTAAATCAGACAAACTTGCTCCCCGGTTGTTCCAAGTAGCCCATTCATCTGGGTTCAGTTTAAGGGCTTGATCGTAACTAATGATGGCTTCATTATAGCGACCTAAATCAGACAAACTTGCTCCCCGGTTGTGGAAGGCAAACGAATCATCTGGGTTCAGTTTTAGTGCTTGATCATAGGCAGCAATTGCTTCTTCATAGCGCTGTAGCTCTCTCAAAGCATTACCTCGCTGACACCATGCAGTATAACAAGAAGAATCTGTTTCTACAGCGTGATCATAGGCGGAAAGAGCTTCTTTATATCTACCAAGCTCAAGTAATGCATTTCCCTGAAAGTGCCATGCACAATGGTTATCTGGCTGAATTTCCAACACTTTAGCGTAACTAGAAACTGCTTCTTCATAGCGTCCCAACAGCTCTAATCCAACACCTCGATTAAACCAGGCATCTGCATCATCTTTCTTGGCGACTATTGCCTGAGTCCAAGTTGCAACTTTCCAACTTGATAGAGCTTCTTTAGCACGCCCTAAACCTTGTAGTACGTTTCCTCTTCCATACCAAGCTTGGTAATTCATCGGATCAGTTTCTATGACTTGATTGAAAGCAGCCACTGCTGAGTCATATTCCTCAACAGCATTATAGAGTTTTCCTTGAGAAACTAATAATCCTATCTGATGCTGCGGCTCTAACTGAGACTCTTCAAGTAATTCTCTGATGTCTAAGAGTCTTTGATTGCATTCCCGTAAGGAAAGTTGATTCTGTTCTTGATTATGAGGCTGAGTAACTTTTTGATATCGTTGTTTTAATTCCTCTGTGTCTTTGGGGAAGATAAATAAACCCGAACGCCAGTCAAAAAAGTCGGGAGCACGCTGAATGAAATATTTTAAAACGAAATAGGGAATCAAAAAGACAAAGCAGAAGTTAAAATTATCTCTAAACTGCTCACGCCGCAAGTTGAGATGACGCAGAATGGGAGGAACTCCTTTCCAACTATAGGAATAGAGTTCCTGGCTACCCCATCCGGCAAAACGCTTGGTATCTTCATAGCCAAGAAGAGACTCTTCTAGTCCTTTGATAAATAGGATATCAATTGTTTCTTGTTTCGTTAAAGATTCAACTCGGTCATACAGGGTTTGACTTGATTGATCCAGAGTCAACACCTGCATCGTTTTCTGGGGTAAATCCGCCTGTAACTTGGCGATTATTTCATCCCCTTTTGCCGGAGAACATTGTACAAAAAACAAACCAAATCCCTGCTTGCGACTGAGGGCAAATACCAAAGATTGGTAAATTTCCTCAGCCGTTTCTGGAGTCGAGTCGGTGTCTTGGTCAACTGGATCTATGTTCATATTCCCAGTTTACTTATAGTCTCTTTAAATTTCTCGCTGTTGTGGAGTAGGGGATGTACTCCATACCAGCGTCGTACTTCTTCCTGTTCATCAAGGTAGCGATACTCTAGCACACAGCGGTTGAACAACAAGCTACGGTACTGGTTATCGTTTTCAATGGTCTTTGTCTTAAAAACATTTGCCAGCATTTCCCACTGGTTAGCTTCCACTGCTTGTTCATAAACTAGGCGTGAGTCACTGATTGCTCGACTGAGTGCTCTCGAAGAAATGGGTAATGAACTTGTTTTATTGATGGCTTCCTGTATCAGAGACATTAACCCCCTGACATGCCCTCCACTGATCAGGCATAATCGTTCCAGGGTAGCGGGTGAATCAAAAATTTCTGTCTCCAGGTTCAGCTTTGGCGCATGAAGACTAACCCGCTTGGCAATAATCTCTTTCATTTTGGCAAGTCCCGGTTGATACACTTCCCCATCGCGGGTGCGTACCATCAGCATGGATAGAACTTCAGGATTGCCATAGTTTTCCTTAATCTCAGTTGCCCACTTGGAGTAAACCAGTGAAATTGGTACGGTATAAACTAAATAACAGTCCAGAGCTTTTAGTTGTTCATTCCGGTCTAAGAAAATTTCTTCATGGTTGCTGCGTCCGTTTTCTTGATAGATAGGAGCGATGCGATCTAGATTATCAACTATTAGAACTATTTTTGTGCTTCCTGAGGGCAGCGTCTTTTTACTCTCTGCAATAAACTGGTTGAGTGCATCAATTAAATTGAGTGTGTAAGGGTTAATTTTCTGTCTGATTTGATACCTTAATGTTGGCTCTGTCCGAATATTAGCGCTTAGTTTGGTAAATGACTGAAGCGCTACTTCTACATTCAACTTATCCAATGTAACTGGTGACTGTGCCAAGTCTTTTAGCTCACCCCACCGATCTTTTACCCAGTTCAGTATAGGTTGAGGGTTTGCCGACCTAAAGTCCTCTAGCAAGTGGCGAGTACAGGCGAGTAAGATATCTGTGTATTCAGTATCCTCACTATTGACATCTTTTTCATCAGCTGCAAAGTAAACCACACGACACCCTTGTTTGGTCAAGTGGTCTTGCAATCGCAGTAACTCCGTAGACTTTCCCGCACCTCGATGCCCAGAGTAGAGATAACAACCATTATGCTGCGATCGCTTAATTTGATTGCCCAAATCCATTAAAATATCGCTATCTCCCCGCACCTCCTCGCAATTGACGTAGGCAGCATCACCGGCTGGTAGCGGTGCATAAGGATTGAAGGCATTGTAAAGATTGTCTATAAGCTGAAAACCCTGAGTCATGTCAGCGAAAATCTCCTCTGAAAGCGATCAGATTAATGAGCAGGCATATCAAAATCTAATCAAAATTAGCGGCGTCACACCAGTAGGGTAGCAAAATAAAGCTAGATGTAGAGACGCCTCAACAGCGCTACGGGTATCCTTCAGCAGGTACGTCTCTAGATTAGCTAAGCGCACTGCGCTTAGGACAACACCAAATTTTAAATCTTTATCTGTCAATCTCTTGCCTTCTGCCTTCTGCCCTCTGCCCTCTGCCTTTTGCTATAAAATTAAAAATATTAGCTTTTTATATCCAAAGAGGTGACAATCATTCGTACAATAAATTGTTGGATTCCAAGATATTTCAATAAATTCAGGAGATTTTCATGGCACTACAGGCAGTTGGATCGCTCGAAACAAAAGGTTTTCCTGGTGTGCTAGCAGCGGCAGATGCAATGGTCAAAGCTGGTAGAGTGACGTTAGTTGGTTATATTCGAGTTGGTAGTGCTCGCTTCACCGTAAATATTAGGGGAGATGTTTCCGAGGTTAAAACTGCGATGGATGCAGGGATTGCCGCAGTGGAAAAGACTTTCGGAGCAACTTTAGAAACTTGGGTAATCATTCCTCGACCCCACGAAAACGTGGAGTGTGTCTTGCCCATCGGCTACACTGATGAAGTCGCACAGTATCGAGCAGCAGTTGAAAATCCCATAATTCCAGGACGGTCTAACGGTCAGGGATAGAGTTTAAGGGGGTTTAAGGTATGGGGTGTAGTTACTTGAAAGAGACGCGGGGACGCGGGGACGCGGAGACGCGGAGAGAGGGACTTTCATGCATGGTGGTGAAAAAAAATTTTTCATCGGGACTGCCTCCTGCCTCCTGCCTTCTGCCTTCTGCCTCCTGCCTCCTGCCTTCAGAGCACTAGCTTCAGCCAATCTCCTGTTCCAATCTTTGGCCGATCGCTACCAATGACTCAAAAAATTCCTTAATATCCGACTGGCTGGTCTGATTATTACAAATCACCAGGCGAAATACCACCCTGTTGTCCAGTTGGGCATAATTTACCATTGCTACCCCTTCCTCCCACAAGACTTGCCGAATTTTCAGCGTCAACGTATTGGGGTCTTGCTGGGAATTTCGGGGAATGTATTGGAAACACAGGTTAAGGGACTGTCGGGGATTTACCATCGCTAGAGACTCATGGGCATTAATAATTGCTTCCGCCTGAGCCGCCAATGTAAAATATTGGTCAATCAAGGTTTCCCAACCATGATCGCCCAATTGCTTCCAGGTGAGCCAAAGCTTTACTGCATCTACCCGCCTACCACAATGTATACTGCTTAGACCTAAATCAATAGGTTCTTCCTCCCCTGCATGAAACAGGTAATCGGTGCCGTCGGCGGAAAAAGCGCTCAACATCATACCCCGGTGTTTGAGCAGCAATACCGAACACATTAGAGTCATACCCATCATTTTGTGGGCATCCCAAACCACAGAGTCCGCCTGTTCTACTCCCTGCATCAAATAGCGATGGGTTGGACTCAGCAGCACACTGGCTCCCCAGGCTCCATCTACATGAAACCACAACCCCTCTCGCTGAGCCACCGTCGCAATTTCCGCAAAAGGATCGTAAGCTCCCTGCACTGTTGTCCCTGCAGTTCCAGCCACGAAAAAGGGTTTAGCCCCTTGAGCATAAGCTTGAGCAATCTGCTTCTCCAACTCAGCTACCACCATCCTTCCTTGCTCATCAACCGGTACTTTCCACAATTGGTTAGCTCCCAAACCTAATAGATGAGCAGCTTTAGCAAAGGAGTAGTGAGCATCGGCAGAAACAAAGGCAATCAACTTGGGACTATTAACCATCCCCTCCTGCTTAAGAGTGGGAATAGCCCGATGACGAGCGATCGCCATAGCCATAAAGTTACCATTACTGCCCCCAGTCGTAAACTGTCCCTCCGGCTCAGAGAAACCCACCAATTTGCCCATCTTGGCAATCAAAGTTTTCTCAATCAATGTCGCAACAGGAGCCACCTCATAGGTATACATGGAGGTATTGGTGGCACTAGTCAGGATATCTCCCATAAAACAAGGGGAGCTAAATCCTCCCCAAAGTTGATTGAAGTATTGGGGATGAGCTGTTTTCACCGCATAGGTTAAATAATTGGCAATATCCGTTTGCAGTTGCTCCACCGGCTTCCCTTCTGTCGGTAAATCAAGGGACAGCTGCTCCCGCAATATTTCTGGCTCTAATCGCTTGGCGATGGGTTTCTGGTTAGCAGAGTCCGTAAAAAATTGTTCTAGCTGTCGCAAGAGGTTACTATAATCGGAAGCTCTGAACATATTGGTTGTTTGTTGTTTGTTATTGGTTGTTTGTTATTGGTTGTTTGTTATTGGTTATTGGTCATTTGTTATTGGTTATTTGTTGTTTGTTGTATTTAATTCTTAATTATCCATTATCCATTATCCATTATCCATTATCCATTCTCAATTCCCAATTCCCAATTCTCCATTATTAAGGTTCAACAGAGGTATCACCGTACTTAATCCAAAGCGCGATCGCTAAACTAACCGCCGTAATTAACACCATACTTAAAGCTGAGCCAAAGCCCCAGTTCTGAGTCGCTCCCAAAAACTGATTATAAATCAACCTTGCCGCAGTCATACTGGAGGCTCCTCCCAGTAATTCTGGATTAACGAAATCTCCTAAACCACTGATGAATACTAGCAAAGAACCAGCAGCAATTCCTGGTATAGATTGGGGTACTGTCACTTTCCAGAAAGTTTGAACAGGATTTGCCCCTAAATCAGCAGAAGCTTCCAACAAACGTCTATCTAACTTTTCTAAGGAAGCATAGAGAACCAAAACCATATAAGGCAAGAAGCTATAAGCCATGCCGATTAATACCGCAGGACTACGGTTAAGTAGTTCTAATGCAGGTAAACCCAAAAATGTCAAGACTGAATTGAGAACACCAGTCGGGCGTAAAATAGTGATCCAAGCATAGGAACGTAGCAGGGAGGAAGTCCACAGTGGCAGGATAAATCCCAATAACAGTAAATTTCGCCACGCTTTTGGCACAATCTGGGCAATCCAGTAAGCTACAGGAAATCCTAATAACAGGCAAATTATAGTGCTACCACCGGCGAAAAAAAGCGATCGCCCCATCACTTTAAGGTTAATTGAGTCATTAAATACCCGAAAATAGTTATCAAGGCCAGAAGGATTTACCACATCCCCAGGTCGGATGTTGGGTACTAAACTCAGTTCAAAAATTACTAGTGTTGGCAGTACCAACAACAAAATTAACCAAATACCAGCGGGAGTAAGTAATATCAATGGTTCCAACCACTGCCATCGTAAACTTTTCCGCTCCTTCAGCATTGGTGGTTCTTCAATACCATCAGCTGTGGTGGAATTATTGGAAGAGGGAGGGGGGGTTTTAGTAGACACGGTAAGGAATTTAGAATTTAGAATTTAGAATTTAGAATTTAAAATTGGGAATTGGGAATTGGGAATTGGGAATTGGGAATGGAGAATTGGGAATTGGGAATGGAGAATTGGGAATTGGGAATTGGGAATTGTTAGCTCAAGTTCGATGCTTAACACTTACCACCTAACACCTACCACCTAACACCTACCACCTACCACCTACCACCTAACACCTA
>JAAHHL010000205.1 GCA_010672185.1 Caldora sp. SIO3E6
CAGAAGGCAGAAGGCAGAAGGCAGGAGGCAGGAGGCAGGAGGCAGAAGGCAGAAGGCAGGAGGCAGGAGGCAGGAGGCAGGAGGCAGGAGGCAGGAGGCAGGAGGCAGGAGGCAGTCCCGATGAAAAAAATTTTCACCACCATGCATATCTCTCTCGACCCGTCCCCGCGTCCCCGCGTCCCCGCGTCCCCGCGTCCCCGCATCCCCGCGTCCTCGCATCCCCGCGTCCGGTGCGTCTCTTTCAAGTCAGGAGGCTATAACGTTGACTGTATCTGCATGTAGTTAACTTTATCCGTTTTCAAGCCTCCGGATTGATCTGTCGAGAGACAGAAAAGTGTTAGTACAACTAGATACTCTCAAGTCTTGGGCTTGGTTTCGGTGCTGTTAATGCGTAGACTCTCTTTTACTTTTGTGCCAGCATTATGCACAGCAGCAATATAGTCACAGAACAACATTATTACTTATCTACCTCTTTCCTGTTTGAATGATATGCAAACTCTATTAAAAGAACTACCCAGGGATTTAGATCAAAAGCGCTTGCCTAGGCATGTGGCGGTAATTATGGATGGGAATGGTCGTTGGGCTAAACGCCGAGGGCTACCAAGAATTATCGGTCATCGCCAAGGAGTGGATGCTCTCAAAAACTTGCTGCGTTGCTGCGATGATTGGGGTATTGAAGCACTGACTGCTTATGCGTTTTCTACAGAGAACTGGGGACGCCCCAATGAGGAAGTAGATTTCTTAATGACTTTATTTGAGCGGGTATTGATGCGTGAACTCCAGGAAATGATGGAGGAAAATGTACGGATTGAGTTTGTCGGCAATTTAGCTGTTTTGCCTCGATCTCTCCAAACCCAAATTGCTCGCTCTATGACTCTCACCAAAGAGAATACAGGTATCCAGTTTACTGTTGCCACCAATTACGGAGGACGCCAGGAAATTTTACAAGCCGCTCGCGCGATCGCAACTCAGGTACAACAAGGTAACATTCAACCAGATGAGATTGACGAGGCATTATTTTCCCAGCACCTTTATACTGCTAATGTCTGTGACCCAGATTTGCTGATCCGTACCAGTGGTGAGATGCGCCTGAGCAATTTCCTACTCTGGCAAATGGCCTATGCTGAAATTTATATTACAGATGCTCTGTGGCCTGATTTTGACCGAGGAGAGTTTCATCGAGCTTTGTCTAACTATCAGCAACGTAGTCGCCGATTTGGTAAAATTTAAGATCAATCTTGAGTGGTAGATTTACTCTCTTTCTTCTAAATATAAAGGAATATATTTGCCTTGCTTTTATGGGCCAGAGAACACCGCAGCTTCTATATCTTCGCGGCTGAGGGAATACTTAAAGGAACGTTGAATATCCTTACCATTTTCTCCTTGGCCTAGGTAAAGTACAGTTAATTCCTCTGTCTCCAGCCACAGTTGTGCTTGCCAATCTGCTTGAGCGACACGCCAGCTGTGGGGAACTGTCGGGTCTTGTTCACAGCCTTGAGACCTCAGCCACTGCTCGATTTCGTGGAGGGGATGGTTATATAAAGGAGTATCAGCTGATGGAAGAGTCATGGGAATTGGGAATTGGGAATTGGGAATTGGGAATTGGGAATTGGGAATTGGGAATTGGGAATTGGGAATTGAGAATTGAGAATTGAGAATTGAGAATTGAGAATTGGGAGAATTACTATAATTGAGCAATATTTGTTTACTGAGATAGTTGACTAATTTGAGGAATTGTGTTTTCACTTATACTTAAATATTTAGGACTTGGCTGTTCTAGTGTTGGTTGACTGTAGTGACTAGCAGTAGAGAATTGGACAGCAGATTCTCCTCGCGTTAAGCCAATCACGATCGCTAGTACTATACAACCCAGAAAGGTTAAACCTAGAATAAACAGTACAAATAGTTCACCAGCTGAGAGGGGACGATCATTAGGGTCTAGGTAAGCAGAATTAGAGTAAGTTTTTTGCCGTTGGTTTACCGGACGATTTAAATCTGGGGGAGCCTGAATTACATTGAAGCGTGAATAGCCAATTTTTTGGTCATACAGTATACGCCGCTCTGGATTACTCAAGGTAGCGTAGGCTTCATTCAGTTCTTGGAATTTGCTGGTTGCGGCTTGGCTTGGTAAGTCAGTGGTATCAGGATGATAGCATTTGCTGAGCTTCCGGTAGGCGCGTCGGATTTCTAGGGGTGTGGCACTAGGGTGTAACCCCAATAGCACATAATAATTGCTGGGGTTTGTTATGACGCGATTTCTGCTTGTTGGTCTTACCCGCTCTTGAGTCACTGTGGTTTTACCCTCTCTCACTACAAAGGGTTTGCAAATATTCTAAACGAAGATGCTAGGGGTACGCTGGCGCGATCGCATTCTCTTAGTTTGATAGCCTCACTTAATATAGCAAGCGATCGCTCAATATCGTCAGCTCTTGTCCTTAATTTAAAAATCCAGGTTTCTGGAGATATCTAATCAATCTTGAAGCTCTACCTTCAGTTGTTGTAACTGTTGGGTAAGAGCTGCCATTTGTTTTTCTATTTCTTCGAGTCGATGTCTGGAATCCTTAGATGGCTCTTGTTCCTGATTAGCTTGGAGTTGTGCCTCTAAAGCAGAATCACTAAAGGTTACCCGCTCCACTTCTGCTAAAGTGGTGTAGCCCTCTCGTACCAATTCTAAACTATATGTAAGTAAGCTTTTCATCCCCTCTTCTAGAGCTACTTCCCTAATCCTTTCCGCTGAGACTCTTTCACTAATTAAGTTTTTGAGCTGCTCACTAATTGGCATCACTTCATAGACCCCAACTCTTCCTTTATAACCAGTACCATTACATTTTCCGCAGATTGTACCTTGCGCTCTGGCTTCAGCTATTTCTTCAGGAGTTAGACTGTTGGCTTGGTAAAAAGTTGTTTCCCTTTCCTGAGAAGCTACTAGACCAAACTTGGCTAGTTCAAACCTATTAGGACTATAGGGTATACAACAATCAGGACAAACTCGCCGCACCAACCTCTGATTGATAATGCCAACCAGAGCATCGGCAACCAGGAACGGTTCAACCCCCATTCTATCAAGACGGGAGATGGCTCCAGCAGTATCATTTGTGGGTAGAGTAGTCAATATTAGGTGACCGCTCACAGCAGCTTCCATCACTGTTTTAGCAGTTTCCAGATTCCGCATTTCACCTACCAAAATTATGTCTGAGTCTTGACGCAGAAGAGACCTCAGAATTGCGGCAAAATCCATCCCTTTTTCCCGCAAAGCCTGCACTTGAGTAATGCCTGGTAGGGAATATTCCATTGGTTGTTCCACTAAAGACGACTGGGCAAAGGTTTATACCCCACATTCCGCACCCTGAACTGTCACACTACGAATTTTGGTTGTTTGGAGATTTTGGCACAAGCGATTGCCTACGGCACCAGCGTAGCTGATCTGCTTGCAGCAGCGCTTGCGCTATCGCAAAACCGATTATGGAAATTTTGGTATAAAAAGTTACCACGAACATCCAAAAATTACGAAAAAACCGATTGTGACAGTAGGGGGTGCGGAATGTCGGTTATACCAAATCCGGTTACAATAGAGCCGTTTTGAGCAAACCGTGAAATCTTGCTCTAAGACGTTTCATGAAACGTCTCTACAATGTGGGCATAGCGGGTATATCGATACCGGATTTGATATTAGACTGACTTTTTCTTGAGTACTGGGGTCAAATATTCTGGAATTCCCGCCATTCGGATGGCATTACAGCCAAGTTTGTAAGCAAACTCAACCGATTCTCCTGCTCCTAGAGCATCATAAAAACCGACAGCAAATTCAATAGCAGCGGAATCGCCAATGGCTTTGTCCATACCAATGACAAATGGAATATGTTGAGCGATCGCTTCTGCTTGTCCCTCTGAGTAACAGGCATTGAGCACTACACATTCTACCTGATCTGCAAACAATTCAAACAATCCTGCTAGAGCTTCCGAATTGACCAACTTCGTTTTTCCCATTTTATCTTCTAGGGCCAATCCTGCTTCCCCATTACTATGTCCAGAGAAATGGACAAATTTTGGTTTAACATCCAGCATAGCTCGCTGAACATCCCTGGGACGCACAGCCCACTTCTGCTTCAGAATATTACAGTCAAATGGGCTAGTGCAGCACGGCGGAAACCAGTAACCAGTTTGAGATCGATAGAATCCTTACTCTCTAAGCATTCTTAATTCTTAATTCTTAATTCTTAATTCCGCGCAGCGGCACTAGATTGTCCCTAAACCCGCCCCTACGATATCAATTCTTTCATATTGGCTAAATCAAAAGCCTGGTGAATCGCTTGCAAAGCAATAACTCCTTGGTCTTGATTTACAACACAACTAATCTTAATTTCTGAAGTAGCAATCATTTGGATGTTGATTTGGTGTTGTGCTAAAGCAGCAAACATTTTGGCTGCGACACCAGGTTGCCCAATCATTCCGGCTCCCACGATACTGACTTTGGCAATCTCTGTATCTAGGAGTATTTCTGTTTGTTCTAAAACTGGTGCGGCCTGTTGCAGTGCTTGCCGTGCCGCTTCAGCATCCGCTTGGGAGACGGTGAAAGCGAGATCGCGGGTGGGAATGCCATTAATTACCCGACAGCGTTGGGACTGGATAATCATATCAACGCTGATTTGTTGCTCTGCTAAAAGTCCGAAGATTTTAGCAGCACTACCGGGTTGATCCTGAACGTAACGAATTGCTAAACGAGCTTGATTAAGATCCAAGGCAACGCCTCGAACAGGAGATTGAGGATGGGGAATGGGACTCCCCCTGCGTCCCTCCAAGGGGGGAAGGGAATTGGAAACAGGAGAGTAGTTAACTTGGAAGGCTTGACACAGGGAATCGATCGCCCGATTACTGTCTTGGCTAGCAATAACACAGCTAACTTTGACTTCTGAGGTAGAAATCATCTGGATGTTGATGCCATCTGCCGCTAGGGTAGCAAACATTTTGGCAGCAATACCGGGACGTCCAATCATCCCTGCTCCAGTAATTGAGATCTTAGCAATATCTCTTTCTACCATTACCTCTGCTTCTTGGGGATGAGCAGTTTTTTGGTTGCGGAGGGCAGGAGCGATCGCTTCTGATACTGCTTCGGCTCGTTGAATAATGTTATTGCTGACAGTAAAGGCAATATCATTACTGTTGCCTTCATGGATTGATTGGATAATCAAGTCTATATCCAAATCTTGAACAGCAATTTCCCCAAATAACTTAGCTGCCACACCAGGACGATCCGGTACTCGCAACAGGGCTACTTTTGCCTGATCTGTATCACATTCCACTGCGGAGACTGGCAAGGTAATTTCTAGGCCTTCCGTCGAGCGAGGCTGGGTTAAGGGAGAAATTACTTTAGTACCCGGTTCATCTGTCCAACTAGAAAGTACTACCAATGGTATGCCATAATTCCGGGCAATCTCTACAGCACGGGGATGGAGTACCTTGGCTCCTAAGCTAGCTAATTCCAGCATTTCATCGGAGGTAATCTCATCCATCAGTTGGGCATCAGTTACCAAGCGGGGGTCAGCAGTTAAAATCCCTGGTACATCAGTGTAAATTTCACAACGATTGGCTCCTAAGGAAGCAGCTAGTGCCACCGCTGAGGTGTCAGAACCTCCACGCCCTAGGGTCGTAATTTCCATATCAGTAGTGCTGCTGATTCCCTGAAAACCAGCGACTACTACTACTTTGCCTTCTTGGAGATGCCTTTGGAGTCGTTCAGTTTCAATATGGAGAATCCGGGCGCGGCTATGGTGTGCTTCCGTCACAATCCCCACCTGTGCCCCTGTCAAGGAAATTGCTGGCTGATCCAACTCCTGCAATGCCATACACAATAGGGCAATGGAGACTTGTTCCCCTGTCGAGAGCAGCATATCCATTTCCCGGCGGCAAGGATTAGTAGAAATCGCATTAGCCAGTTTGACTAAGCCATCGGTAGTCTTACCCATTGCCGAAACCACAACTACCACAGAGTCACCAATTTGGGCTGTTTTCTTCACCCGTTGTGCTACAGCTTGGATGCGTTCTACTGAGCCAACGGAAGTACCGCCGTATTTCTGGACAACTAGTGACATAAGGGACTTCTCAATAAAACAAGGCAAGGGGGATGGGGGAGTTAGGGGAGGTGGGGAAGCTGAGGGAGCTGAGGGAGTAAGATAGGCAAGTTGAGTGAAAAACTGGCTAAATTATTTTGTGCAGTTCCCTAGCCTTGATCCACTAAGCTTATTTACAATACCTTGAATAGGTCGAGGATGCCAAGAAGGACGGATAATACTTAATTATTCTTCCTTTCCCCATTCCCTATTCCCCATTCCCCATTCCCCATTCCAATGAGATTTGACTGGAGAAATTTACTTCAGCTGCTAGCGATCGCATCAGATTTTATGCCGGAAATCTTGCAGCAGCCAGCAGTTCGCAATCCTCTAGCAGTAAGCCTAGGAGCAATTGGGGGAGCCTTGAGTCGCTATTACCTAAATCTCTGGTTTACTCAGCAATTTGGCAGCAATTTTCCTTATGCTACTTTATTTGTTAATCTCACTGGCTCTTTTATCATGGGTTTTTTTGTTACCTTAGTTTTAGAGCGAGGGGTTAGTGTTTCCCCGGAATTACGTTTATTAATAGCAGTGGGATTTTTAGGTTCCTATACTACCTTCTCCAGCTATGAATTAGATACTTTCAATTTACTCAAGGGATACCAGTGGTATTTAGCAGTAACCTACTGGGCTGGTAGTGCTATTTTTGGTATTTTGAGCCTTTATTTAGGAATTTTCGTTGCTCGCTTTTGGAAGTAATGTGTAACTCTAATAATAGTAAAATAAGAAAAAAGGGTTAAAAGTAAGGTCAACTTTGCTAAGCTGAGCGTTAGTGCTTTCAGGCTGGGTTTAAATCGAGATGCTGACGGTGGTTGTCATTATCAACGTGTCAATATCCCTGCTTTGTCTATATATGGCTTGGCAATTAAAGAAGTGGGTTCGGAAACTGGGAGCAGCGGCAGATGCGGTAACTGCTGCTGAGCTCAATACCTATAAAGTGTTACACAAAGCCCCAAAATCGATATATAAAGGGCAAGTAGGCGCTAACAGACTCAGAATACGATATCAAGAGCTAGGAGAACTTTATCAACAATTAGAGTTCCAGCTACAACAAGTTCGTCAAGTTCTACTCCTTCTGAGTCTAGCACAAAAAATTTTGCGTCCTGAGTTTCTCCCTTCAACGATGCGACCCTCTGATCGAGACAAAAACTTAGGCCAAGAATTCAGAAGAAATACTCCCCCTGTGTCTTCCCAAGGAGGGAAATCAAGAAATAGGAGGAAAAAGCGCTTTTATCGGTAAACTCTCTGGCTAATGGCTAATGGCTAATGGCTAATTGCTAATTGCTAATGGCTAATTGCTTTCAATAAACAAGGCAGGAGGCAGAAGGCAGGAGGCAGGAGGGAAGAGAAGTTGACTGTTTCTTCCTCACCATAGCTGCGCAAGATTTGACCCTACACCCTACACCCTACACCCTGAATCATCTTAAGCGAGCTCTTCACCCTGTGAGTTTTTTTGGTCTGATGCTTTTCCGTGGAAACGAATGCCTAAGAAGATGTCATAAACAAAGTTCCAAAAACTTTTCCCTTCTAACAATCCCAGGGACTGATCACAACCTTTTGCATCCAAAAGTGGTTTAACGGCTCGATAAGCAGGCTGATATTTATACCAAGGGATAGAAGGCCAAAGATGATGAATCAGGTGATAATTTTGTCCCATAATCAGTAAATTGAGGATAGGACTGGGATAAACCCTAGCATTTTTCCAGCGATCGCGCTCCTTAAATGGTCGATGGGGTAGATAGTCAAAAAATAATCCCAACGCTAGCCCTACCACTAGTGCCGGCACAAACCAAAAGTTCATAATATAGTGTAAAAAACCGTACTCACAGGCAAGGTAGACTACACCTCCAACGAATAAGCGGCTTAAAAACCACTCAAGCAGCTCATATTTACGCCATAAGCGGCGCTTGAAGAAAAACACTTCGTGATAAAAAAAACGAGCAGCAATTAGCCACAGAGGGCCACCGGTTGAGACAAAGTGGTCAGGATCATTTTCGGGATCATTGACATTAGCGTGATGTTGCATATGCACTCTGGTGAATACAGGGAAAGCAAAGCCCAACATCAGTGCGCTCCCGTGTCCCATCAGAGCATTAGCTATACGGTTTTTGTGGGCAACATGGTGAGAAGCATCGTGAATTACTGTCCCTGCCAGATGCAAAGCAATGACGTTAGTACAAAAGCATAAAGCTTCATGCCAATTCCAAAGCCAGTAGCCACAGGTGGAACATACAACAAAGGCAATAGCCAATATAAATATAAGTAGGGTTAAATTAAATTCGCCTGGAGGACCCAGGAACTTTCTGGGAACGGTTAGGGGCGTCTGGGCCTCCGACATTGTTGTTTAGTCTCCTTGCTAGTCTCCTTTGGTAGTATAAAATACTATATACAAATGGTAAAGATTTGTGAATATTATCTCATTTAATCTAAATCGGCTGTTTGATAAGTTAAGTTGTTCATTGGTCATTGGTGCTCAAGATTAACGACAAATGAGGTATACTCCCATAACTCACATTACGTAGGATGATCTTACTTAGGGAACTCCAAGAAATAAATCATCCCAATTTTTGGACTTGTCTTACTCCCCCATCTCCCTCAGCTCCCTCAGCTCCCTCAGCTCCTCCAACGATGGGACGTTTTTTATTTGGAAGTCCCTTATTTGGGGGACGCGATCGCAGATAATAAAGTCCTGACCACTAATTTGTAATGAGTAATGACTAAAACCGTATGGGTTTTTCCAGGACAGGGTTCTCAAGTCGTTGGTATGGCAAAGAAATTAATGGACTTGACCTCTGCCAAAGCCAAATTTGAGCAAGCTGAGGAAATTTTAGGCTGGTCTGTTGTAGATATATGCCAAAACCAGGAAGACAAATTATCCCGCACCCTCTATACTCAACCATGCCTGTATGTTGTAGAAAGTATTCTGGCTGACTTTTTACTGAAACAAGGTGACACTTACACCCCCAGTCTAGTCGCTGGCCATAGCTTGG
>JAAHHL010000206.1 GCA_010672185.1 Caldora sp. SIO3E6
TCTTGAGTTTCCTTGAGGAAAGTATCGGCAGTATTAGAGCTAGCAGGAAAGCCAAACCGCTTTACCGTACAGTCGTCAGAAGCAGTAATTTCCTTCGACTTCAGGCTAGTATCCTTCTGTTGTGCTTCCAGCATCTTCATCCAGCCAGGAGCAACCGACTCAGCCACAAATTCGCCACTCCAATCAGCATTGAAACGGTAAACCACTACTCGGTCAGCCCCGTAAAATTGCCGTAATTCCTGACAAATATTACCCAGAGCAGCATAAGTATCACCAGAAGCAGCAACTCTCCCCAAAATTTGCGCCAAAATAGACTCTTGCAGAGCCTGCTTCTGCCGCTGGTAGCGGAATTCCAATGGCTGTAGATACAGCCTCAGTTCAGTAACTAGTTGGCAAAGCAGAATGATTTCCGCTTCCTGCCATTGCCGAGAACCAGAACACTGTTGTAAAACTAGTAAACCCCACAGCTGTCCTTCCAACAAAATCGGCAAACTGAGACTAGCCTTAACCTGGAACTTTTCTAGTAGTTGTAATTGGTAGGGACTAACAGAAGTATCGGAGACATCATTCAGAGCAATAATTTGCTGTTGCCGGTAATCCAGCCGATGCTCAGCCCCAAAAGTATTAATTAGTAAAGACTCACCCAAACTAGGAGTGTAGCCAGCCTTCATCGACTCAGCCTCTACCAGACCTCGGTTCTCAGTTTGGCAGCGATAGATTAACACTCGCTCCACCTGGAAATGCTGGCGAACCTCATTAACTGTAGTTGTGAGCAAAGTCTGAGTATTTGCTGCTTGGATCAACTGGCTAGCAAGGTTGAATAACCATTGCCGCTCATCTTTAAAGTGCTGCTCAAGATTGATATCTGAACCATTATTCAATTTAGTAGGAGTTAAATTGACATTACTTTTACCCAGGGATTTGTCAAGTTGATATTGGGTATCGAGTTTTTGTTTAGATTGCTCAAGTTCTTGCATAATATTTTCGTTTTTTGTTGTTGGTTGTTGGTTGTTGGTTGTTTGAGAATGGGGAATTGGGAATTGGGAATTGGGAATTGGGAATTGGGAATTGGGAATGGAGAAGAGTCTACTTTCATCCTCTGGTGGTGAAAAAATGTTTTCCTTAGGACTGCCTCCCGTCTCCTGCCTCCTGTTCCCCTCCTTGGAGGGGTTAGGGGTGGGTTCTACCTCCTGCCTCCTGCCCTCTGCCTCCTGGCTTCTTTCCTCCTGCCTCCTGGCTTCTGCCTCCTGCCTTCTGCCTTCTGCCTTCTGCCTTCTTTCCTCCTGACTTCTTTCCTCCTGCCTCCTGCCTTCTGCCTCCTGCCTTTTGATCCGCTTCTTAACTCGCTTCATCAATCCCCATGTGGGAGAGGAGTTTAATTTAAAAAAACTCAATATCTTTCTCCTCCATGTACTTGCCAAAGAGGACATTGGGTAATCGCTTTGACATCCAACACCATACCGTTGCCCCCTGGTAAAGCACCCATAACAAAAGGTAAAAGCCTGGAAGGAAATAACCCTGGAACTGCTGGCTGGAGTTGTTGCAGCTCATGTAACTCAATGTCGTTGACTTGCTGCACCGCTAAACCTAAAAATTGATCATGTAACTGAACCACCATGACAACCGCAGATGCGGCAACTGTTTCCAAAAGCAACAGAGACTCACCATTGATAAGATGGTTAAGGTCTACAAGCCAAAGCATTTTTCCTCGCCAATTGCTAATTCCCAAAACGCAATTGGGCATTTCTGGAACTGGCAAGATTTCTGTTATCTCAATCCTGAGAATTTCCGCAATTTCTTCTAGGGGTAGTAGCGCACTCTCTTCAACACCAAGAGGAAAACGGAGCAATCGCTGACGGCTCTCTGGAGGCAGCGGCTCTAAATTCAGTGGATCAAGACTAATAGCTGTTGGGTTATTTGTCATTTGTCATTTGTTATTTGTTATTTGTTATTTGTCATTTGTCATTTGTCATTTGTCATTTGTCATTTGTTGTTGGGAAATTGGGAAGCGTCTACCTTGTCTTCCCCATCTCCCCATCTCCCCATCTCCCCATCTCCCTATCTCCCCATCTCCCTATCTCCCCATCTCCCCATCTCCCCATCTCCCTATTTTTTCTCGGTTCAACAATTTCCCAACAAACAACTAAGCCGCAATTAATTGTTGGATGGTTGTGAGTAGTTTTTGTTGATCTACTGGCTTGGGTATGTAGGCATCAGCACCTAACATCGAACCCCAAAGTTTATCAGCCTCAGTACCTTTGCTGGAGCAAATTACTACTGGTATTTTCTGGGTGCTAGCATTAGCCTTGAGTTCGCGGCAGATTTCAAACCCACTTTGCCCAGGCAAAATCACATCAAGAATGACTAAATCCGGCTTCTGGCGCTGAAGTTTGAGGTGAGCATCTTCACCATTAGTAACGCTGACTACGGTTAAACCTGCTTGCCGGAGGTAACCTGTTAGTACGTTAGCTTCCGTTACACTATCTTCAACTAAAAGAACTCTCATTATCAGGCTGCTGTATTACAAAACTTCAATAGTTGGTCAATTTTCAGCCTCCAACAAGCGTTAATTAAGATGCTTGTTAAGTACTGAGCAAACAAACACATTCCTACACCCTGTTAGCATGAATGTGTGATTTAAGATCACCCCATAGGTGCTGTTGTTGGTAGATAAATCTGCAGAGTACTTAGTACTTTATTCCGCTCGATAGGCTTTGCCAAAAAGCCCGAGGAACCAACCATTTTTGCACGCACCCTGTCCACGATGCCATCACTACTAGTGAGAATAATCACGGGGGTATCTTGAAACAGTGAAATTCGGCGAATTTGTGAACAGATTTCATACCCGTTAACCATAGGCATAACTAAATCCAAGAAAATTAAATCTGGTTTTTGTTCTAACAAAATTGGTAGTGCTTTAAGAGGGTCTCGAATGTTAATAAACCTATAGCCAGCCTGGGCAAGAATTTGACTCATTATCAGGCTATCGCTTCGACTATCATCGATATATACTACCAATGGACTAGTTAACTGAGCTTGAACTTGTTTTACAGGAGCTATAGTCGTTGTTGCTTGAGAGTTAGTATTGATAGGAGTTTTGTGTTTTAAGCTCAAATCTCCAACCTCAATAAAGCCCATTAATTCTTCTTTGAAATAGGGAATAATTGATAGGGTTAGAGGTAAAATTTGCTGTTTTAATTTGACAGCTAAATCCCTCAAAGTTCGATTGCCATCTGCCAGGGTGGTGAGGTTATGGTAGACCAGTAATGAGGTTTGTTGTCGCAATTTGTCAGCATCCCAGATCACAGGAGCTAAGTTAGGAGAAAGTTTTTCCAAGCCAGCTTGCTGCCAAGTTACCCAGGCTTGCTTCGCTTGCTGCCATAATGGCTCAGCGTTAATCAGTAGCAACATTGACTCTCGGTTGTTCTCAGGAATCTGTCTGTAGACTAATGACTTTCCTAAATTATTGCCGAGTTCGACTTGTTGGATTATATCGAAGAAAATTTCTCTAATATTGCCTTCAATGACTGCCGCCATCTTGCGGCGTGAAAGTTGTCCCTGTCTTACCAGTTTTACTAAGGAGTCGTAATCCCAATACTGAAGTCGCTCTGAACCTTCACCAACAGAATGAATAGCCAGTTGTGGACATTGAATAGTCAGTTGACGACACCAACGACGGATCGGGTGTCTATTACTGGTAGATTTACTCAAACCACCTTGAAAAAAATACAAACTCCACTGCTGGTTGTCGGCATCTGTCATACACAAATCCAAACGACCTGTAAATTTTTCCTTGATACAAGTCTGAATCTGCTGTTCAAGTTCATTGATCGCGACTATTTTTGTAGTTACTATTGGTCTCTCTATCGAGTTCATAAATGATTTTTGAGGAGACGTTAAAAATTTTGAATGGTATTTCGCTGTAAGACTGGTATGACATGCACGTTTACAATATTTACACGGTTGTCAATAAATGTCACGAAGAAATAGATAACTTCATCAACTTTTTATTCTCTGGCTATCTTTTTTAAGTAAAAATTATCTCTACAGAGAAATTAAAATAGGCAGTCCCAAGGCAAAATTTTCATCATCAGGTATAACCTTAGGAACATTCCTGTTGCTTGTTGCCAGATAAGCTGTTGCCTGTTGATTAAGTCAGGAATATTTGACTTGTTTTGTTTTTTGTAGTGGTTGGCAAGTCCTGACGGTGGGCGGATCTTCAGCAATCACTCTCTCTAGTACAAGAAGGCAGTTCGGCAAAGCCCTTGCCGTAGGCTAGGCAGGAGGCAGAAAGGAAGAAAGCTGGGAAGGAACGTTTTTTAATCTTTTTTAACTGGCGGATTATTTCCGCCGCACTACAGTAGTGTAAAAAAAATGCCAGCTTATCTGCTAGCTTTTTTTTGTAGTAAAATACGAGACGCTGATATTTTCTGAGGTAAGTAGTGAACAGGCTATCGCTAATTTTACTTTCTGGTTCTACAGTCGTGGGTTCCCTGCTACTGATGTCTTTAACGAACAAGCCTACTCAGGCAGCAGAATTAGATACTCAAACAACGCCTCAAAAGGCTTCTACCGGAAATGCCCACCGGGCTAATCTGGACTGTGAGCGTCAGTCTTGTACGGGAAATGCCCACCTCGCTAGTTTTACTCAGGTCTTTGGTGCAGATGATGAGTTTGCTAACCTGAAAAAGACTCCTGAAGGCCATCTGATACTAGAGTTTACTGAAGAAGAAAGTAATGCCGCTATCGCCATGTTTGGCTGTGACTGTGTCAAGTCTCTCAATGCGATCCGTCAAATGCGGGGTATATCTTTAGGGGTTGAAGGAAATATCATTTTGCCCGGTCCCCAGATCAAACCTTGCAATCAACCTCTAACAGAGACAGATGTGCAATAAGGGACTTCCCAGTAAAAGCAGATCTCATCGCTGGGGATACTAGGAAATCAACATCAGATTTTTCTTCAATTTACAATTTTTGGTCATTGCTAGAACAACGTAGTCCAATTCGAGCTTTCGTACCCGACTTTATAAGTCGGGTATATGCCTAGTGCCGCTGTGCGGAATTAAAAATTAAGAATTAAGAATGCTTATAGAGTAAGGATTCTATCGACTCAAACTGGTTACTTATTTCCGCCGCGTTGCACTAGCTAAAATCACAGGCAAGGATTTATCAAACCCATTCCTATGTACTTTCCTTTGGGGCGTCAAAACTTTTACAACGAAATACGTCAGCCAGATGACCAAATAGACCTGGCAAAAGCAGCACTTTATATTGCCCAAGAAGAATATCCTGACCTGGAAATTTCTGCCTACCTTGAAGCTCTTGATTTAATAGCAACTAAGGTAAAAGAGCGCTTACCAGCCGAACGATATCCCTTGAAAATAATCAAAAGTATCAATCAATACTTATACGATGACCTGGGCTATACTGGCAACACCAAGGATTACTATAATCCTGGCAATAGCTTCCTCAATGATGTCATCGACCAGAGGATTGGTATTCCCATCACTCTGTCCCTGGTTTATTTAGAAATTGCTCGACGCCTTGACTTTCCTATGGTTGGGGTCAATATGCCTGGACATTTCCTCATTCGTCCCAATTTTGAGGATGCGGGAATCTTTGTCGATGCTTTCCACCAAGGAGAAGTTTTATTCGAGCAAGATTGCGAGGAACGACTTACCCAAGTTTTCCGTCGTCCAGTGCAACTGCAACCTAGTTTTACTGCTCCCGTAAGTCATAAGCAGCTATTGGCAAGGATGCTAACAAACCTCAAATTTATTTACCTCAACTGCCAAGATTTACCTAAGGCACTGGCAGCTGTTGAACGTATTTTACTCTTATTTCCCGATGCTCCCCAAGAGCGGCGAGACCGAGGCCTTCTTTCCTATCAATTAGGATACTGGTCTCAAGCCTCCCAGGATTTAGAAATTTATTTGGCAATGGTTCCCCACGCCAAAGATGGAGGGATGATTAGTCAGTTGCTGGAGACAATGGGGAGTCAAGAGTAGAGAGCTGAGGGAGCTGAGGGAGCTGAGGGAGCTGGGGGAGAAGAATTAAAGCTTATCCGAGCAGTATTTGCCCTCTGCCTTGTTTTCATTAAAGTGTAAGTATTTAACCGGATTAGATATTAGAGCTTAATTAATTGGACTTGAGCTGATAAGTCTCCTCTGCAACTCGCTTGAGGCGTCTGAGTTGAGCTTTCATATCACTCTGTGTCCATTTTTCAGCAAAGGTTCTAAAACCCCAGCTAACTAAGGGATTAGGAATTTCAAACTCAAAGCGGTTGAGCAGAAGAGTTCCTTGGTTCGCTGGCTGACATTCCCAGTGATCGCGTCCCTGGAAAAATCCCTTGAATCCCCAAACTACTAAGCCTGGTTCTCTTTCTAAGACTACACTTTTAAGAGTCGGTTGCAACAGAGGAATGTTAATCACAAAGCGAGAGCGACTACCTACTTGTGTACTCCATTTCCCTATTGGTTCACAACGTAGAGCTGGATTTAGCCAGCGATGCATCAAAATCTGGTCAGTAATACAGCTCTCAACCACAGTGGCACTAGCGTTGATTTGAATCGATTGTTCAAAAACTTGGGGGTTTGACATGGAAAAATTCAAAAGCTGATCTATAACTAGTTTGACACTACGCAGTATAAGAAGAAGATAAGGATGCCCGTAGGGCTTTTGGCGCGTCTGGTACATCTAGCGGGATAACGAGAAAACGAGAAGTAAAGGTATGAGGGGTTACACCCCTATTATCTGGCAGTATCCTAGAAAGACGTAGTAAGTTTAGCAACTGGCAAGACAACTTCTATGAGAGAATCAACACCATCAATTACCACAGCATGGTAAACAGCAATCCTTTGTTGTTATCCCGTGAAAGTTGAGAGTATGTAATTAAGGAATACTATGAATGAAACTTGGGAAGGTATCGTCCAAATTGTAGGAGTGGGTGTACCAGGCTCGGTGCATCCAATTTTGGCTCAAACAGATGTGTTTGGGTCATTCATCGAGGACATTATCGCTTTTCTGCCTAATCTGCTAGGAGCAATCCTATTTCTGTTACTCGGCATAATTGTTGCTGTAGCAGTGGCTAATTTAATAGAAGGATTACTCAGTCGCACCAGAATTGACAACAAAATTGCTAACTGGCTCACCGCTGCTCAGGAAGGGGTAGAGCCTCCCAAAATTGAGAAATGGATATCCGGTGGAGTTTTCTGGCTGATCATTATCTTCACCGTGGTGGGGGTTTTACAGCGACTGCAACTAGAAGCGGTTTCTGAACCCCTCAATAGTTTTCTCAACCAAATTCTGAGCTTTTTGCCTCAGCTTTTGGGTGCGGCAATTCTCTTGGGTGTTGCTTGGTTAATTGCCTCCCTAGTCAAACTAGTAACAACGCGGTCACTACGGTTATTTAGATTAGATGAGCGCTTAGGTCAACAGGTGGAGAGTCCCTCAGACGGTTCAGAGGGAACTTCAACTAGCGCTACCACCCCCCCAACCAATCAGTTCTCCCTGAGCGACACTATTGGTAACGCTCTTTACTGGTTCATCTTTCTCCTGTTTCTGCCTTCAATTTTAAGTACCCTAGGCTTACAGGGAACTTTGGAACCAGTGCAGCAGCTGCTGAATGAAATTCTGGCAGCTTTGCCGAATATTCTGAAAGCGATCGTGATTGCTGGCGCTGGTTGGGTGGTTGCTCAAGTGGTGCGCCGGATTGTCACAGGTCTTTTGTCCGCAGCAGGCTTTAATCAGTTGGGTAGTCAGTTTGGACTTCAGACAACTACTGGTGGTAAATCTCTCTCCTGGATTATTGGAACCATTGTCTATGTACTGATTTTGATCCCCACGGCAATCGCTGCTCTCAATGCTCTGGAAATTCAGGCAATTTCAGAGCCAGCGATCGCCATGTTGGATCAGATCCTCAGTGCTATCCCCAAAATCGCTACAGCGGTAGTGATTTTAATAATTGCTTATGTTATAGGACAGTTTGTCCGTGAGCTAGTAACCAATATCCTCACCAGTATTGGCTTTAACAATCTTTTCCAGTGGCTAGGGGTAGCTGTAGCTACACCAACTGACGAAATAGAACCAGAGATACCAGAACCCTCTACTGGACAAGAGACGGTGCTACAGTCTAGCTCTGTTCCCACTCGCACACCATCAGAACTGGTGGGAGTTATTGCGTTAGTGGCCATTATGCTGTTTGCGATCATTGCAGCAACCGATATCTTACAAATTGAACCTTTGACGGCAATTGTTACCGGAGTTTTGGTCATTGCTGGTCAAATTCTAGGAGGTTTAGTTGTATTTGCCTTGGGTCTATTCTTAGCAACTTTTACCTTTAAGTTGATTAGTAGCTCTGGCTCCCGCCAATCAGTTATTTTAGGACAGGCGGCTCGGATTGTGATCATCGCTTTTTCCGCAGCTATTGCCCTCGAACAAATGGGTATTGGGGGTGACATTGTTAACTTAGCCTTTGGCTTGCTCCTAGGAGCGATCGCTGTGGCAATTGCCCTGGCTTTCGGTTTAGGGTCTCGCGATATTGCTGCCGAGCAGGTTCGCGAATGGTTAGCATCTTTCAGGGGTAGACAAGATGACTGATTTGTTATTGGTCATTGGTCATTAGTCATTGGTCATTGGTCATTAGTCATTGGTCATTGGTCATTAGTCATTAGTCATTGGTCATTAGAACAAAAGACCAATGACGCGCTGCGTGAAAATTAAATTGGTATCAAAAATCGCACCTTTTACTGATCAAAGGTGCGATTTTTTATTTTAAATTTTTATTTCTACCTTGCAACCTTCTTTCTTCCCTCCGGGTGAACGAAATTTTGGGTGGGATTTCTTGAGCGTTGTATCCAAAAATTATCAGTTCCCTCTTCTTCCTCCGCTCCTCCGCACCTCCGCTCCTCCGCACCTCCGCTCCTCCGCTCCTCCGCTCCCCACCCTTTTTTTCGCTCACCCCTTCCCTCCTGCCTCCTGCCTCCTGCCTTCTGCCTTCTATTTATACCAGTACAATGTCTGCTGCTGACTTTTCAATTTTGGCAACCGAATGCTCTGATTCAGAACACTCAAAGGTAGAACTTACAG
>JAAHHL010000207.1 GCA_010672185.1 Caldora sp. SIO3E6
TTTTGGAAATTGGGAATTGGGAATTGGGAATTGGGAATTGGGAATTGGGAATTGGGAATCGGAGATTGGTATACTCAATTCCTCCTTGTCTCCCCCATCTCCCCATCTCCCTATCTCCCCATCTCCCCATCTCCCTATCTCCCCATCTCCCCACACTCCCCCATCTCCCTCACAACCGGTTATCCCCTCAAAGGTAGCTAAAAGAGTTTCTATCTCTCGTTCTCTACCATATAATTTCTGGGGAATATGGAATTTATCTGATCTATCCTGCTTTCCTAGAGGAAAAGAGTCTATTTGACCCTGAGTCTGTAGTTGATGTAAACATAATTCTAAATCTGCCTGTATGCCATAAGCTGATTGATAACAGTCTTCAGGATTTTTCTCCATCAGCTTCAGTACTATCTCAACTATGACTTCGGGAATTTCTCCCTGGCTACTTTCCTTCAAGGGAGGCGGTTGTTTAGCTAAGTGACAATGGACTAATTCCAGGGGATCATCACTGTCAAAAGGTAGTCTACCTGTCAGCAATTCGTAGAAAGTAATACCAAGAGAGTAAAAATCACTGCGATAGTCGAGAGATCGATTCATCCTTCCCGTTTGTGCCGGTGACATATAAGGGAGAGTACCTTCCAACACATTGGGATGGCAGAAAGTTGGGTTTTCCTGGGAAAGTACAGTAGAAATACCAAAGTCGATAATCTTAACCACTTGTGTGGTAGGATTAAGAACGATATTGCTAGGATTAATATCCTTGTGAATAATGTGGGCAGCATGGATTTGGCCTAAGATTTGGGTAATCGCGATCGCTAACTCTAAAAACTCCCCTAGCTCCAATTTGCCTGTAACTCCCAATCGAGCTAAAGAATCTCCCCCAAAATCTTCCAGCACCATCACCATTTGCTGTTGCTCACAGAAGCAAGCATAAGCCTTCACCACCCCCGCCAAATTTAAGCTGCGAGTTATTTGGTACTCCCGCTTAAACCAAACCAGATACTCCGGAGTGGGATCGTCATCCTGGACAATTTTTAGAACAACAGGTTGCTCATCAGCTTCTCGGTAACCGCGATAAACCACGGAACCGCTGCTATCATAAAGTTGTTCAGTGAGGCGGTAACCGGAAATACCCAAGTTCTGAGTTCTGAGTTCTGAGTTCATCGTTCGGGAGATTTATTGATTATTTTGTTATTAGTCATTTGTTATTAGTCATTGGTCATTAGTACAAATGACTAAGGAGTTAAGCTTATCCCAAGACTATGAGTACGTGGCATGAAACCTATCGTAGTGGCACGACACACCTTAAATGAAGGAATAGATGTAGTGCGAGCGTCTCGCTCGCTAGAGGTAAAAAGCGAGCAAGATGCTCGCACTACCGAAAATCTAAACTACCATTTTAGCTGTGTCGCGCCAGTAAGGTGTGTTAGCGAAGCGGACGCTGGTGGCGAAATATTGCTTAACATTTTGAAAGCCTTGATACCGATGGCGAACTTAACACCTGGAAATAAATTCTCCAATTTACTTGACAACAGGACGATATAATTCTTCTCCCTCAGCTCCCTCAGCTTCCTCAGCTCCCTCAGCTCCCCATGCATGTAAACAAACATTAATTTCGCCACCAGCATCGCGAAGCGTAACGCACCACTTTGCAGGTTACAACCATGTTCACAAATAGCCTAAGCTTATCGCAAGACTGTAAAATCAAGCATAGCTATTCGTCATCAGATTGGGTATGATTAAGCGCTCTTCTTGTTCAAAGCCAGTAGACACCCCTTTACCGGAATCCTGGAACTATGAAACAACAGTTGCGGAAGTTGAACAAATTATTAAGCAAATCGAAGCCGGTGAACTTGATCTAGCAGAAGTTTTTGAGCAATTCACCACCGCTGTGGAATATCTCAATCAATGCCAAAACTTTCTTCTCCAACGGCAGCAGCAGATGGACTTGTTAATTGAGACACTTGATAATTGATAATTGATAATTGATAATTGATAATTGAGTACTGATCACAACTCTTGAATGGCTACTACCCACTAGCTAATACTGCACTGCGTTGGAAATAACCCACCAGGAGAGAGCGATAGAATTCTTACTCTATAAGCATTCTTAATTCTTAATTTCGCGCAGCGATACCACCTACCACCTAATCCGTTAATGTTCCTATTCCTTTCCAAATTGCTACCGATATTTATCTACCCCTTAGGATTAGCTTGCCTGCTGATGGTGATGGCTTTAATACTGTGGTGGAAACACTCTCGCTGGGTACCAATACCAATATTTTTAGCCTTGGTACTATTGCTGGTGACGAGTAATGGTTTTGTGAGTAATAGTTTAGTGAAAGGTCTAGAATGGCAGCATATCCCGAAAACCGAATTACCACAAGCAGAAGCAATCGTGATCTTGGGAGGTGCAACTAGATCCGTAGCTGAACCACGACCGGAAGTAGACTTAAGAGAGCAAGGCGATCGCATATTATATGGAGCACAGTTGTACCGTCAAGGGAAAGCTCCTGTCGTCATTCCTTCCGGGGGACGCATTTCTTGGCGCGGTGGTGGAGATCCGGAGTCTGCAGATATGGTGAAGATTCTGAAATTGCTAGGTGTGCCTGAATATGCGATTATCCAAGACCCCACATCCCTCAACACTTATGAAAATGCTGTCAATGTCAAGCAAATTTTGACCGAAAGAGGCATTAGTTCGATATTGCTAGTTACCTCAGCCATGCATATGCCACGAGCACTCAAAATTTTCCAGCGTCAAGAAATTGAAGCCATCCCAGCACCTACAGATTTCCTAGTAACTCAGCTGGAACTAGAGGAACCAAACAGCAGTCCACAGGCCACAGTCCTGAGCTTACTACCAAATGCTGATCAATTAGACAAAACTACCCGTGTGATTAAGGAATACATTGGTACTCTAGTATATCGCCTCCGAGGCTGGCTGTAAGGTAGGGGAGTCATTGGTGTCAACTTAAGCCACAACCCTTGCCAATGAGCAGGTAGCCTTACCCTATCTGATTAACAGAAGAAAGAGTCAGCGACAGCAGCATTCTCTTGCTCCCTCAGATTCAAGCGCTTTTCAGGTTAAGTTGACACCAATGGTGGGGAGTGTGGGTAGTATGAGAGACAAGGGAGATATTGATAATTGAGAATTATCAATTCCAAATAAAAAGTCCTCAACTAGGGGTCAAGGACTTGGAACAAGGGTGTATGTATTAATTACAATTGTGACTCTTCTTTTCTCAATTACTGTTGAGCAACAGTGAAGATACTGTGATAATTGCGTAAAGCCAGCTAATTCGCCCATTGCTAATAAATAAATCATCAAGCTATACTGAAGTTTGGATAAAGTTAACAAACTAGTACAAGATGCGAGTAACAGAAATAGTTTTATTGTTAGGTTGTGTTGCTATAGTTATTTTTTTAGTAGTGGAGGCACAATCGAGATTTGATAGGTGTAAAAGGATTGGACAAAAGAATATCAAATGTGTTCTTCAATTGTAAATCACGTCTAATGTGAATTAAATTGTATAGCAAAAGGCAGAGGGCAGAGGGCAGAAGGCAGAAAGGAAAAGATTGACTGGTAAAGGCTTCAGCATTTGGTGTTGTCCTAACCGCCTTGGCGACTGCTATACATATTGTAGGGGCGGGTTTAGCGAGCATTTAGGCAATTTGACTGGAATATTCCCATAAAAACCCGCCCAGACGATAACCTGAGGATGGGTTTGGTTAAGGGTAATTGCGAGCTATCACAACAACAGAGCTAGCTTTAACGATTCTGCCTATCTCGGATGAACGAAAATTGTGGGTAAGAGTTGTAGTGGACCGACACAGCTAAAATGATGGAATGAGTAGGTTGGGTGTAGCGATAGCGTAACCCAAAAAGGTCATGTGCTGCGTTGGGTTTCACTCCGTTTCACCCAACCTACATTTTTAAGCTTGCTGCACAATTTAAGTGTTAACCAGATTTGATACAGCGCTTTGCACTCTAACAAAGTACAGTCGATAGACAAAAGTCCCCCGTGGAACCAAAAGGCGTAGCATCCTCTGGCTTCCCCCTTATTGGGGACGGGAGGGGGATCTCCAAGGGGGATGCGAGGGGGATAAAAATGTACCGCATAGCAGAGCAAAATGCTGTATCATCGGCAGACAAAGGACAAAGCAACGGTTGGCTATCCCTCCCATACTTGCAAGGAATTGACCTCCCGCCACTTTCTTGAGCAACTTTGGGCTCTAGCCTATTCTGTAAAACTACGCCCTTTGATAGTAGTCAGTGCGATCTCATCTGGTGCTACTTTTTCCGAATAATAGCCAGCGGCTTGCTTGGCAGCGATTTCCACCTGAGCATCAGCAGGAATCAACTCATCGGGGATGGCAATGCGCTGGACAATTTTAATGCCTGAGTCAACGATCGCATTGTATTTCATATCGCTCATTGAAACAAAGCGATCAATCCGCCTAATCCCCAGCCAATGGAGGACATCGGGCATCAGCTCTTGGAACCGCATATCCTGTACACCAGCTACACATTCCGTGCGAGAAAAATAGGCACTAGCGGAATCTCCCCCTTCCTGACGTTTACGGGCATTGTAAACTAGGAATTTGGTTACTTCACCTAGAGCACGACCCTCTTTGCGGAAGTAGACAATGACACCAGCACCCCCGGCTTGAGCGGTTTCCACACATACCTCAATACCATGTACTAGATAAGGGCGACAGGTACAGATATCGGAACCAAAGACATCTGAACCGTTGCATTCGTCATGTACCCGCACTGCGAGTTGCCGATTAGGATCAGTAATCGCTGCGATATCTCCAATCAGATAAACGGTAATGCTACCAATAGGAGGCAAGAAGACTTGTAAATCAGGGCGTGTCACTAATTCAGGAAACATTCCTCCTGTCTGCTGAAATAGGGCACGGCGCAAATCACTTTCCCTAACATTGAGGCGCTTGGCGATTCCTGGTAAATACCAAACTGGTTCAATTGCCACTTTGGTTACCACTAAACTGCCGCCACTTTTAACAATTTTGCCATCTACCGACAAACGCCCTTTAGCGACAGCTTCTTGTAGTTCTGGCATTTGGATATGAGCTTTTGTGACGGCAATTGTCGGTCTAATGTCATATCCCTGTTGATATAAATGGGCATAAGCTTCACCTACTATTGCCCCAAAAGGATCGAGAGAAACAATTTGTTCAGGATCAGCCCAACTAGGATAGGGACCAATGGGCACTATGGGAGCTGTGTTAGTAAGATCTGCGCGGTGATTCGGCTGAAGTGTTCCACTGGCAACTGCTAGGGCTCGGTAAACTGAATAAGAACCAGAGTGAGTGCCAATAACATTGCGATGAGCTTGATTAGTCAAACTACCAACAATTGGTCCGCGTTGGAGAGGGTCAGTTTCTCCCCAGCGAATACGTGGAGGTTTCTCCCCAGAATAACCAGGATGAGATGTTAAAACGATATGCTTGCGCTTGGATAAGGTTTTTGGTTGTTGCATAGTAGTTTTCGATCGGATGCACCCTGAGTAGCCGATGTTGGTTGATTTCCAACTCGGTAAATTGAATTGGTTTAAGTGAAACAGTACTTAATCATAGCTACCAGATTTTTCTGATTGATATATCTTTGGGCTGAATATTTAGGTTCTATCTGTAAAGAGATTTAACTTTACTGAGAAAAAAGCTGAATTGAGGTTAAGCTAGCAGTCTATAGGGTTATTACAAATATTTTTTCACTCTAACAAAAAAGTATAGGTTATTATTTGTGGAAGGCAACAGATCATTTGGCATCAGACAACAAAATTGAAGCAATTTTGATAAATTATTTTTTAAAATGTAGATTTGGTATGATTAGAAATATCAGGGAGTTTCAATTCTAAATTCTAAATTCTAAATTCTAAATTCTAGCTACCTCCGGCGAACCAAAGTAAAACCTTCGGCATTACCCAAGGTAATGCTATTGGGTAACTCTAATGTATCCAATGCGGACTGTTCCAATAATAGATAAGGTTGACTTGACCACAACTGTTGCAAAGCTGTAAGATTTTGGGGAATTACTTGGCGATCGCTATAGAAATCCAAACTAGGACGTCCGTAGGCAAAAGAGGTATAGACAGTTACTCCTGGCTCAGCTTGCTCCCGAATCAAAGCTGCCACTGGTTTGACTGGGAAGGCTTCATTCAATTCCCAAACCCAGGATTGGGAGCTCACGAACAAGCTCAAAGCTAAGTAGTTTCCTACCAATAATATAGGTATAAATCCTCGATTGTGCTGAGTTACAAGCCAAGCGGCTAAACCCATAGTTAGTGCCACAACCACACCCATGATTATTAATAGTAGTTGCCGCTCTACCAAGTAAAAGTAAGCCAAACCCCCCAAACTAGCAGCCGAGAATAAGCTAAAGATACCGGCGATGATTCCTGGATAACGGCGAGAGCTCTCCCAAAATTCTGCTAGTTGAGCTGCTACTGCCAGGGCAAAAAAAGGGTAAAAGGGCATAATATACCAGGGCAGCTTGGTTCTCATCACCGAAATTGCTCCCAGATAGATAAGAGTACCAAGCAGTACTAGCATTCCCCAAGGAGTATGGCGTTTTTGCCAAGTTAAATACAATCCTCCTGGCCAAAACAACAGCCAAGGCCAACCATACTTGAGTAACTCAATAAGATAGTACCAGTAGGAACCACTATTACCCCAAACGGCTTGAGAAATGCGATCAAAACCTTGAGCTTGGAAATGTACCTGTAAAAAAACATCTCCATAATGTTGCCACTGAGCATTATACCAAGCAAAGACAGGTACACCACCTAAGAGTAAACCTAGCCAAAAATAGAGATTCTTCAATATTGCTAGTTGTCGGTTCGCTAGGGTAAATGCAGCCGCGATCGCTCCCAGCAAAAGTACAACTATTCCTTTAGTTAGAGCAATTAGCCCTAAGCAAATACCAATACCAACAGCCCAAGGCCGACGCCAACGGGTTCTAAGTAAACACAGCAGTAATAGTAGTAGTAGAGTAATAATCGTACCATCCAGCATTGCTAGGCGAGTGTGACGTACCACTGGTAGTAGGGTTAAGTAAACCAAAGCTGCCAGCAGTGAAGGTGGGCGGTGAGGAAAAATTTCTCGTCCTAACAGGTAAAGTAAGGGAACTCCAGCAGCAGAAAACAGGGCGAGGGGCAAGCGCGTAGTCAATTCGCTGATGCCTCCCCAATGGTAGCTAAGAGCTACTAACCAGTACATCAGTGGTGGTTTGAGGAGAAAAGGTTGCCCTAGGTAAGTGGGATAAAGCCAATTACCGCTGCGGTACATATCTCTGGAAACAATGGCGTAGTAGCCTTCATCCCAGTCTCTTAAGGGCAAATCTCCCAGAGAAATACACCACAGGAAAAGGGCTGCTACTAACAAACCCAAAAACCAGAATAATTCTCTCGTAGGGGAGCGATTGAAGGTTAACGCTAATTTACCCATCATTAATTTGAAGAGGGATTGACACTCCCCACGCATAGAATGCGGGGGATTCTTAGTTCACAGGGATTCCAACGAATTTACCCTCACTAAGCATCTTGACCGTATGCCCTACGGCTGCAAGCCCTCTTATAAGAACTACTTGAGCGGCGGCAACATCTCTATCGGTTGTATAGCCGCAATGAGCACATTTATGAACACGTTCAGCTAATGTCTTCTTACCTGTCTGATGTTGGCATTGAGGACAGATTTGAGAAGTTTTTCGAGAATCTACTTTTTGAAAATAGACACCACGCTTGAGACAAACTTGCTCAAGAATCTTGAAAAACTGACCAAAGCCTGCATCGAGACAATGTTTACCTAGCATTCCTCTCGATAATCCAGTCAGGTTTAAATCTTCTACAAATATCATTCCTGCACCATCGCATAATTGATGCGATAGTTTCCTGTGCCAATCTTTCCGACAGTTAGCGATGTATTCGTGTAATAAAGCAACTTTCTTTTGAGCTTTTTTCCAGTTGTTCGAGCCTAAACGTTTTCGGGAAACACGCTGTTGCAGCAATTTAAGCTTGCGTTCGGCATCTACAAAAAACTTAGGACGCTTGACCAAAAGACCATCAGAACTTGCCACCATTGATATTAGACCAACATCAATTCCTCTCCCCTTGCCATGTGGTTTTACTTCAGGAACATCAACATTCGAGTTAATTGTTAGCATCACATACCAACCCGAGATGCGTTTAACTATTCGTGCTTGTTTGACCACACCTCCATCTGGGATATATCTGCTTTGGCGAAACTTGACCACACCAATAACAGGCAGTTTAATCTGACCTTTACCTAAAGGGGATTTTCCCAATTGAGGAAAGGAGAAAGACCGCATCTTCCCGGTTTTTTTGAATCTAGGAAAACCCTGATTATGCTCCCACATACTTACAAAAGCCTTCTCCAGCCTTCTTAAGGTTTGTTGTAAGGATTGAGCATTGACACTTTTTAATTGTGAGTTATTCTTTCGTGCAGCAGTTAAGGATTTGCACTGGCTTGCATATGTTGGTCTAGGGGTGTCAGCTGAAATAATATATTCAGAATGCACTGAGCAAGCATTAATCTGGCATGAACGCGACTTGTACCAATCCTTACGTTCACGCAAAGCATAGTTGTAAACTCTCCTATGGATTTCCATCCATTCTGAAAAGAGCAATACTTGTTGCCTTGTTGGTTTTAACTTAAATTCGTAAGTTAGATTAAACACTTGCCTCACCTCCTTAATTCAATATACAACAAATCTAGTAAACGTCAGGATGATTTTTAGGAGTGCGAATAAATTCGGAGCGAGCACTACACCCCCATAGCTAGAAGCTAGGGGCTCTGTGCGCGTCTTGGTAGGGAGTAGACGAAATGACTACTTGCTTAAGTTATTGAAAACAATACCTCGTCTTACCTTTATATAGCAACCGCCAAAGCTATTAGGACAAGGGGCTTAAGCCCCTTGTTAACTTGCCTTACCTGAGAATTTCTTAACCGCCCTGGCGACTGCTATATATAAGTATATATAAGCGCACACCTTCCCTATTGTAAAATCATAGCAAAAAATGAAAGAGATTGAAATCCCTGGGTAATCTTCA
>JAAHHL010000208.1 GCA_010672185.1 Caldora sp. SIO3E6
TTCTGATCTGTTAGCTGTTAGCTGTTAGGTATTAGCTGTTAGGTATTAGCTGTTAGCTGTTAGCTGTTAGCTGTTAGGTATTAGCTGTTAGCTGTTAGCTGTTAGCTGTTAGGTATTAGCTGTTAGGTATTAGCTGTTAGCTGTTAGCTGTTAGCTGTTAGGTATTAGCTGTTAGCTGTTAGCTGTTAGCTGTTAGCTGTTAGCTGTTAGCTGTTAGCTGTTAGCTGTTAGCTGTTAGCTGTTAGCTGTTAGCTGTTAGCTGTTAGCTGTTAGCTGTTAGGTAATATAAGCTCATCCTAGGAAAGTCAGAAAGTATTTCGTACTCATGCCGCTGGTGCAGTAAGCGATCAGCTATGCTGGTGCTGTAAACAATCGCATTCGTTGTAGAATGCAAGGTGGGTATTGTCAAAAATCTTAACAGCACCAGCAGAGAAATCTATCCCCTGGTAGAGCAAATGTTACTCCCTTGGCAATTGGGAGTATGCTAAAAGAGCTGTAAGCAGCTTGTTTAAAAATATGTTTACAAAAATTACTAGTCGCATTTTATTTGCTTATTCAATTCCTTTATTTTTCATGATTGGGTTAGGTGTAGTAGTTTACTCTACCACAATGAAAGCCTTTAAATTAGAAAAAGAAATAGCTTTAGCAGAGCAAGGTATTCAAGAAATAGATACAGTAACTTATGCGATTGCTAAGATGGTACTAAATACCAAAGCATATATAATTTTTCCTCAAAATCAAAAATACCAAAATTTATATCAGGAAGAATACCAAAATTTCCAAGAAAATGCAACAAAGCTAAAACCACTGATTAATAATCCTGAAGAAAGTCAGCTTGTAGAGGAGATAATTGCAGAAGGGGATAAATGGCATGATGTATCGCAACAAGTCTTTCAGCTAGTAGATGCTGAAGATATCCCTGCTGCTAGCCAGCGAATTCAGTCCCTCGAAATTGAAAAAGTTGATGCCCTACGGGAAGAGATGATTGAAAGACTAGAAGGTTTGCTCAAAGAAAAACTGCAAACATTTGAAAAATCTCAAATATTTCTGGTGAGATTAGTGGTAATCGGTACAATTTTAGCAGCCATAGCGACTATCATCATTGGTCTATTGATTAGTTGGCAGCTGAAAAACCAAATGAATCGAGTGGTAGGGGCAGCAGAGAATTCCAGTATCCAAGTAACCTCATCTTCTACAGAGATTGCTGCCTCTGGAAAGCAATTAGAAGCAACCATAACTCAACAGGTATCCTCGACTAAGGAGGTTACCGCAACTTGTCACGAAATTGCTGCTAATGCTGGAGCCTTAGTTCAGACAATGGAGCGAGTAGCTAATCTCGCTCAAGCTACTGCTAATGCTGCTGGTAATAGTCAACAAGACTTACGGCGTATGGAGAAAACTATGCATCAGTTGGCAAGTGCTACGGCATCTATTTCCTCGAAGCTGGGATTAATTAGTGAAAAAGCTAATAATATTAATAGCGTCGTGACTACCATCACTAAGGTCGCCGATCAAACTAATTTACTCTCCCTGAATGCTGCCATTGAAGCAGAAAAAGCCGGAGAGTATGGAGCAGGTTTTGCTGTTGTTGCTAGAGAAATCCGTCGGCTAGCTGATCAGACGGCTGTTGCTACCTTGGAAATTGAGAATATGGTGAAGAATATGCAATCTGCTGTCTCTAGTGGAGTCATGGAGATGGACAGCTTTAATAAAGAAGTAGGTCATAGTGTAGAAGATGTCCGGGATATTGGTGAGCAAATTGCCCAGGTGATCGATCAAGTCCAGAGTTTGATACCAGGCTTTAGCAATGTTAGTCAAAGTATGGAGGAGCAATCTCAAGGTGCGCAACAAATTAGTGAAGCTATGGGACAATTAAGTCAATCTTCACAGCAAACTGCTGATGCTTTGTGTGAAACTAATACTGCCCTGGAACAGTTGCACGATGCGGCTCAGGGATTGCAAAAAGAAATATATATTTTTAGAGAGCAGATTTGAGGATTGGTCATTGGTCATTTGTCATTGGTCATTTGTCGTTTGTCGTTTGTTGTTTGTCAATTTCCGTACAATTTTACCTTCTTTTTTTCTTATCTATTTAATTAAATTTGACTTATGAGTAATATTGAAGAAACCATACTAACAACCAACAACCAACAACCAACAACCAATAACCAACAACCAACAACCAACAACCAACAACTAAATGATTGCTGGAACCAGATTGGTGTGACAGGCGATCGCACTTGCGGTGAGCTGGAAAAATTTATCCATTGCCGCAACTGCCCTGTCTACTCGGCTGCTGGGCGTGGTTTATTAGAAAGAGAAGTACCTTCTGGTTATCTCCAGGAATGGACTGATTTACTAGCTCAAGCAAAAGATTCCTGCTCTTTACGACCCATCGATGGTACAACGAACCAGTCTGTAGACCATATATCAGTAGTTATTTTCCGTATTGGAGTAGAATGGTTAGCACTACCGGCCAACTTGTTTAAAGAAGTAACCCAGCTTCGTACTGTTCACACTTTACCTCACCTCAGTAATGAGGTATTGCTGGGTATAGTCAATATCCGAGGGGAAATTCTTCTGTGTATCTCTTTGGGCAAGCTCCTTGGGTTGGAAACGACAGCTGATGGAGCTCAGAATATGAGTCCTGTAGTCTACCCACGGATGGTAGTTGTGGAAAAAGAAGGAGCCAAATGGGTTTTTGCTGTTGATGAAATCTATGGGATCAAACACTTTGAGCCTGAGGAATTACAAGATACACCAGTGGTGATTGCCAAAGCAACAGAAACTTATACCAAATCGCTGCTTCACTGGCAAGATAAACAGATTAATTACTTGGATTATGAGTTGTTGTTTTACACCCTAAACCGGAGGATTATGTGAGCAACGGCAATTCTGATATGAGTAATTTCTCTATGCGGGATTTATTCGGCATGGAGGTAGAAACTCAGGCGGCAATCTTAAATGAGAACCTTTTGGCTCTAGAAAACCAACCCCAGTCCCCTCAAGAATTGGAATCTTTGATGCGTGCTGCTCATTCGATTAAAGGGGCAGCGCGGATTGTGGAAATTGATGCTGCTGTCAAAGTAGCTCACGGCATGGAAGACTGTTTTGTTGCGGCTCAGGCTGGAACTATTATTTTAGAAACAAACCAAATTGATCTGTTGTTGAGTGGAGTTGATTTCCTCCTACGTATTAGTCAAGTACCAGAAACCGATTTCGACAACTGGTTATGGGAACAGGAAGAAGAAATTGAAGCTTTAGTTGTTGCGATCGCGACTATTTTGGAAGTTGAGGGAGCTGGGGAAGTTGAGGGAGCTGAGGGAGCTGGGGGAGCTGAGGGAGCTGAGGGAGCTGTTAGCGCAGCGGAACGAAGTTCGGGAGCTGAGGGAGCTGAGGGAGCTGAGGGAGCTGAGGGAGCTGAGGGAGCTGAGGAAGCTGAGGGAGCTGTTAGCGCAGCGGAACGAAGTTCGGGAGCTGTTAGCGCAGCGGAAAGAAGTTCGGGAGCTGGAATAGTAGAAGCTTCAATTGATGCGGTAGTTGAGTTAGAGGAAGTCTCCAGTAAAGAGCTACCTATTGAAACACAAAAGATAATTCCTTCTACACAACCAGAACAACCACAGCAATCCCCCTCCCAGGAAATTCAAGAGCCGAAATCGGTTATTCCCACTCAAAAGCTTATTTCTGTTGAGCCGACGCTTCAAGCTTCTCACAATACTGACCGGGTGGTGCGGGTGAGTGCGGAAAACTTAAATCGCTTAATGGGTTTGGCAGGGGAATCCCTGGTTGAGGCGAATTGGTTGCAGCCATTTGTTGATTCTTTGCTCAAGCTCAAAAAAACCCAAGGGGAACTAGCAAATATATTAGAAAAACTACAGGAATCTGTAGGCGAATCAACTCTGAATCAACTGAGCAAGGAACACCTGAGAAACTCCCACAACAAAGCCAATGAATGCCAAGAAATACTAAGCGATCGCCTCATTGCCTTGGAGCTATTTGTCCGTCGTTCTGCCAACCTTTCAGATCGTCTCTACCGAGAAGTAATTGCCTCTCACATGCGTCCTTTCTCTGATGGAGTCAATCGCTTTCACCGCATGATACGGGATTTAGCCAAAGAGTTGGGCAAACAAGCTAAATTGGAAATTATTGGTCCATCTACCCAAGTAGACAGGGATATTTTAGAGAAGTTGGAAGCTCCTCTAACTCATATTTTACGTAACTCTATAGATCACGGTATCGAGTTTCCCCAAGAACGTCTGGCAGTAGGTAAATCAGCAAGAGGTACAGTAAAACTAGAAGCATCCCATCGAGCGGGAATGTTATCAATTACGGTTTCTGATGATGGTAAAGGTATTGATTTGGAGCAATTACGCCATAAAATTGCGCAAAAGCAACTGGTAACCTCAGAAATGGCTCATCAGTTAACAGAACATGAACTGATGGAGTTTCTTTTTTTACCAGGCTTTTCTACCGCCAATGCAGTAACGGAAATTTCTGGTCGTGGTGTTGGCTTAGATATTGCTAAGAGTATGGTAGAGGAAGTGGGAGGTACTCTGCGAGCTATTTCCCAACCAGGAAAAGGCATGAATTTTCACTTCCAATTGCCCCTCACTTTGTCGGTAATTCGCACCCTGTTAGTGGAAATATCAGGAGAACCCTATGCTTTTCCCTTGACACGCATTGAACAGATTGTGATGGTGGAGCAAGCAGAAATTGCTGTTGTTGAAAATCGGCAGTACTTCAAGATCAATGAACACAATATTGGTCTGATAGTTGCTCAACAAGTGTTGGAGTTGCCAGAATGTATTCCAAATGGCACTCAAAATACTACCTCTGCTTTGCCAGTAGTCATTATCAGCGACCATTTCAACCGTTATGGAGTAGTAGTAGACAGGTTTCTCGGTGAGCGAGATTTAGTAGTAAGACCATTAGAGCCGCGCCTAGGTAAAATCCCAGATATTAGCGCCGCTGCTCTGATGGAAGATGGTTCTCCTTTGTTGATTATCGATGTTGCTGATTTGGTGCGTTCCATTGACAATTTACTCAATGAAGGGCGATTAAGTCAGATTAATCGGGAAACAGATATTACCGTAACCATAAAGCAGAAAAACATTCTGGTAGTTGATGATTCTATTACCGTGCGGGAAATGGAACGGAAGTTACTAGAAAACCAAGGTTATAAAGTTGAATTAGCGGTGAATGGGATGGAGGGTTGGAATGCAGTTCGTACTGGTGACTATGATGTAGTAATCACTGATATAGATATGCCTCGTATGAATGGGATTGAGCTAGTGAGACAGATTAAGAGTCATACCCAGTTGCATTCAATTCCTGTAATTATTGTTTCCTATAAAGACCGTGAAGAAGACCGGATTCGAGGTTTAGATGCCGGAGCCGATTATTATTTAACTAAAAGCAGTTTCCATGATGACTCTCTGTTGAATGCGGTGATTGATCTGATTGGGGAGTGATACAGCGTTTCCCGCTGTCAGTGAAATTTCCACTTTGATAAATGCTACTTTTGTGGAGACGTGAGAATAGGAAATTAATTTTGTGTAGGTACTTATCATCTATAAAGGATTTTTAAGCTTGTCGAGAATTAAAAAGTTACTTACACAAAATTCATGCATTTAATACTTGCAAATTCACTCGAATATTAGTTGAAATTAGGTATTTTCCAAAATTGTCCTGAAAAATTACCACAATTGTACCACAAACTCAACTGATCTGAGTTCGATATACAGCGTTTCTAAGACTCATGAGGTATACAGGATTGTTTCACTCTTGCCTAATGCCTGCTCCCAGAGTATTATCATGGTCACCTATCTCATACTTTAGATAGAAATTTGAAGTTTTTCAGGGGAATGAGAGAACAAGAAGTAATAAGGTACTTTCATTGTAAAAAGCGTTAAGGCTTTTTAATAAAATAAACGCACCTCGGATAATTAATAAGGTGCTTTTAAATTGCTGGAATCTCTTCCAATTCTCCCCACTCGCTGGGGAAACTAATTAAAGCCAAAAAGCTGACCCTCCCAGAAGGTCAGCTTTCTCATTAGAACCAGGGATTACGTCTACTGAATGTCGTACAACCGAATCTCTTCAGCAGCTACCTTTTGGTCAGTCTGCGGAGTAAGTAAATTCCTTAGCCGTCAACGCGAGAGCTACAATAAACAGAAAGTGAGTACCAATGTTACCTAGGCTCAGCTTTGTTTCGAGAGAGGTGGCTTTGGGTAGGTATTATGGAACGGGAAGAAAATGACCCAAACACCGGTAAAATTGACCTTTGAGCAATATCTCGAATATGACGATGGTACTGATAACCGCTATGAATTATGGGATGGGGAGTTAGTAGCAGTGCCACCAGAATCAGGAATCAATGGCTGGATTGCCTTATGGCTAATGTATCAGTTAGCCCAATTTGTTAATCCACAACTAATTCGACCCAATGCCTACGAATTGCAAGTTCCTGGAAATCCCCAGAACCGCTATCCAGACTTAGTAATACTCAGAGAAGAACACCTTGCCCAAACCAAAAACCGGCAAACTATCACTCTTAATATGGCTCCCCCACAGTTTGTAGCTGAAGTCGTTAGTCCTTACAGAAACCACGATGATGAGAACTACCAACGAGACTATATTGATAAGCGACAACAGTATGAAAGAAGGGGTATTCCTGAATACTGGATTATTGACCCTCAAGCACAGTTAGTCACGGTACTGCTGTTGGTGAATGGTAGTTATCAGGCAACTGAATTTTCTGGTAACCAACGCATTGTTTCTCAGACTTTCCCTGAACTGAAACTGACTGCTGAACAGGTTTTAGAGGCAGGTTGAACAAGAGTACCGCATCAGTGGGATTGAAGGATTTTTGCTGAGTAAGCGATCGCAAAAAACTATCACAGAGTTGAAGTAGACGTAGTAACGCATCGCTAGGAATAAGCATCAGAGCCTATAACAAGGGTTTGCTGAATAAGTCCTTAGCTTTCAGCTGTCAGCTATCAGCTATCAGCTTTCCGGATTTTAACCCCGAACATTATTGATTTAACCAGGTATTTACCGACAATGGTGCAAGGTTTTTGAAGCAAAAAATGCAAAAACCTTGGACTATTTTGGCTTGCTGCATGCTTGAAAACCAACTCTGGTATAACTTCCACACTCATGCAGCAGACCCTAACAATTCCACAGACCCTACAGGCGTACACCTATCCCATTATGTAAAAGTATACCAAAAAATCGAGCTAAAATCAAACAGAAAGTGAGCACTAATGTTACCTAGTGCCGTGACACACCTAAAAATGTGGCGAGAGAAACGGGTTTTGAAGTAATAAGCAGTAGTAGGACTTCAGTCCAAACTTATTCAGCAAACCCTAACTATTGAAGATATGATAAGTCCTACAGATTTCCTGCCAACCGCTCCCTAAGTGTGGTATTGCGATTTAAGACGCGGTTAGTCCGCACCGCAATTTGCAACGGCTTCTCTTCCCCTACAATCACCACCAGTTTCTTCCCGCGAGTGACTCCTGTGTAATAAAGGTTTCGTTGTAACATCATGTACTGCTGCATGGATACCGGGAGAATCACCACAGGAAACTCACTGCCTTGGGAGCGATGCACTGAAATACTGTATGCCAGCATCACATCTTTGAGCTCGGATAATTGATATTCAATCAAGCGATCATTACCATCAACATCGGGGTAGCAAATTAAGGCAATATTCTTCTCTTTGTCGATTTTTACAATATTCCCGATATCCCCATTGAATACCAGCTTATTGTAGTCATTACGGGTCTGGATAACACGATCGCCTTCTCGGAATATTCCACAGTTTGATTGGATAGGATATTTCGGATTCCATGCTTGTTGAATTAGCTTGTTAAGTTCAATATTTCCGACATCCCCTTTGTGCATAGGGGAAAGGCATTGAATATCATCTTGTTTGTACCCCATATTTAAAAGCTTTTCATTAACTAGCCACTCAATAGCCTCTGGAATTTGTCCTTGAGAGCAGGAAATCCACAGTGCATCTGTCTTAGTCTCAGAATTACGCCCCAATTTTTCTAGGCTGGGGAAATAGCCTTCATTGATAGCTTGTGATGCTTGAATAATCCTACTGCTAGCAATTTGGCGAAAAATCTCAGTTAGTCTGACCACTGGAATCTCTTCAGAATCGATAATATCCCGGAGGACGTTGCCAGCACCGACTGATGGCAACTGATTTACATCTCCCACTATCACAACGGTTGCATGGGGGGGAATCGCATCAAACAAAGCATAAGCTAATTTAAGGTCAATCATTGACCCTTCATCAATCAAGAAAGCGTCAGCATCAATAGGATTATCTTCGTCGTGCAGAAAGCTGTAACCTGTCCAACCTAATAATCTATGGATCGTACTAGCGTCTGGAAAATCTGCTACTTCACGGATTCTTTGTGCAGCTTTTCCCGTTGGTGCGACTGCCACTACTTGCTTTTTCAGGCTATGCCAATAGCTCAAAATAGCTTTGGAGATTGTGGATTTTCCCACTCCTGCTCCACCGGTGATCACAATTAAGTTATTTGAGGCAGCAAGTTTAACTGCTTCTCTTTGTTGAGTCGCTAATTGAATTTCATTTTCTATCTCGTAATCAATTAGCCAATCTTCTAAATCTTCACGCTCCAACTCTAGCTTTCCACATAATGACCGAAGTGTGCCTGATAATTCCAATTCAGCTTGGTGGTAAGAGCGAAGGTAGATTCTACCATTCTCTTCCACAAGTAATCCCCCTATACAAAGAGTGCTCACTTGTTGTACTATTTCCCTTTCACAGGGTTGATAATCAGGTAGAGTTAGTGATGCTTTGGCAGAGAATAGAAGATCGTTTAATGGCAAAAAGCAGTGCCCATTTCTGTTGGCTGCTTCTTTTAAGTTGTGAAAAATCGCTGCTGTAATGCGTACTGAGGCATCAACACCAATCCCTAATCCCCTGGCAACTTCATCTGCTCTCTTGAACCCAAAGCCTCTGACTTCCTCCGCTAACCAATAAGGATTGGCTTTAATGCATCCGATGGCGTTGTCGCCGTATTCGTCA
>JAAHHL010000209.1 GCA_010672185.1 Caldora sp. SIO3E6
TCAAGAGGCCCCGTTGTCCAAAAGGAGATTAACACCTATGCCCAACAGTTACGAAATGATGTACATCCTGCGCCCCGATTTGGGAGAAGAGCAGGTAGACCAAGTGATTGCCAAATACGAAAACCTCCTCAAAGATCAGGGAGGAGACCAAATTGTGATTCAACATCGTGGGAGGCGTCGTCTTGCCTACGAAATCAATCGGAATCGGGATGGCATTTATATCCAAATGAACTACAAGGCTCCACCTACTCATGTAGCTGTTATCGAACGGTCTATGCGATTGGGTGATGAGGTAATTCGCTATCTGACTATGACTCAGGAACTACCCCCAGTAGAAACACCAGAGCAACCTGAGGCAGAAAGTTAAAGCTTTTGGTTATTGGTTATTGGTCATTGGTTATTGGTCATTGGTCATTGGTCATTGGTCATTGGTTATTAGCCAATGGTTATTAGCCAATGGTGACAAGTTAAAAGGTCGTGCATTTTGTCAACTCCCATATATGGTATTGAGGGACTAAAAAAGACCCTATATATGGCAAGACCCAAGGGGTCAGAAAAATTGTATTCTTCTTCCTCAGCTCCCTCAGCTTCCTCAGCTCCCTCAGCTCTCAACGCCTTGAGAGCACAATGGCACTCAGCATCGCTCCAACCCCTAAACAACCAATACTTGTGGCCTTAGGGTCGCTACAGGAAAACAACACAGCAGCGGTAATTTTTGCCGCGATCGCTATCAGACTAGCGAGGGGAGTGCCCCAAAGCTTAACGGGGTTACGTGTATATACAGCAACTTCTCCATAGTCTGTGAGCATGATTTGAGCAAATTCCCAGCTGTGATGAGGTTTGTAGCTACCTTCCCAAAACAGTTCAGATTGGTAGGGGCAAACTAGGATTTCTTGACTAGTTTGCTCCGATAACTTTTTTTCAAGTTCTATACAGAATAAGTAAAATTCACGGTTAGTGGGTTGTACCATTTAATATCACTTCCTTTATAGTAGCAATCCTCTGTTCAATTGCAGGTAGTACAGAATAGTTGCGCCCCAAAGCGCTCATAATTTTAGTTATTATTATTGAGTTACCCCATCATGTCTTACTGGCTAACTGATGGGATAGCAAATTCTAATTCAAAGTTGGTTTAGACCTAATCTGGCTTAACAATCTCAATTTGACAAGGGAATTAACATAAACTTCATTAAATATTTATTCAGTCCTTAATAGTCCATTTCAGGTAATTATCAAAATTTTTTCATATCGAGAAGCTGGATTTCTGGTGACGACAACAAGGAAGCTAATACCTAGAACACCGATTCAGTATTCCTATTTGCGATACAATCCACATCTGTTGGGCGAAATTAAAAATTCACAATATTTATAGAGTAAGGATTATATCGATTTCAAAAAGAGAAAAAAGCTGACCTTACATGCTTTCTTCCCGCCGGGTGAGCTAATTTTGGGTAACATTTCCATTCTCAATTCTCCTGCCTCCTTAAAATTCGTCCAATTTAGCACGCACTTGCTGAATATCCTGCCACATCAGCCACTTTGGGCTACCTTTTTCCCGGGAAGAATTCCGCAGTAGATAAGCAGGATGGAAAATAGCCATACAAAGACGTCCTTGCCATTCCCTCCACTCACCACGAATTTTGGTGATACCTCGCTTCTCACCAGTTAAACCTTTGAGTGCTGTAGCGCCAGTGAAGAGAATGATTTTGGGGTCTACTAAACGAATTTGCTCCAAGAGATAGGGTTTACAAGCTTCAACTTCTTGGCTAGTTGGTGTCCGGTTAGCAGGAGGACGGCATTTGACCATATTACAAATATATACATCTTGCTCACTGTTAAGTTTGACCGCAGCTAAAATTTTCTCTAACAGTTGCCCTGCTTTCCCCACAAATGGCTTACCCGTCTCGTCTTCATTTTGACCTGGTGCTTCTCCGATAATCATAATTGGGGCATTCAGATTCCCCCGTCCTACCACAGCATGAGTACGTTTTGCTCCTAATTCACAACGCTGGCACGAGTTGCAGTGGGTAGCCAGCAACTCCATTGAGTCATAAGTGCTGGGGGGAATAGGAACTTTAGCATCTGTGGGGATTAGTTCTGCTTGGAAGTCAGCTGGTTTGGATTGGCTAAATGCTGACTGGTCAAAGAGACTATATTGTTCGGCTTCGGACATGAATCTTGGTTATGATCACTTTTGAGGGAAATTTCCCTAACACTTACCACTATTTAACCATTACCTAATTCTTAATTTTCAATAAACTATGAGACCCTGGCAATTTTGGTGGCGCAGTTTGGTTTTTGCAAGGCAGTATAATCCACCTGAGTTTGTCGAGCATTTGATGCTCTTGTGTACAATGACCTTAGGAGTCCGATGGATTTTGGGCATGATCGGGATGCTAACACTAAACTGGCCTTACCAAGTACTCAGCGCTAGCTTTGCGATTGGATCAGCAGTATCAATGGGGATACGAGAGATGATCATACCTTCACCTCGTCCACGGATAGTAGTAGCATTTGCTGTTGTTGTCGCATTCAGTTACGCCTTGTTTGCTTTTATTGATCTAGTTCGTTACTATTAGTAGGCTTTATTAAGAAACAAGGCAGAGGGCAGGAGGCAGGAGGCAGGAGGCAGGAGGCAGGAGGCAGGAGGCAGAAGGCAGGAGGCAGGAGGCAGGAGGGAAGAGGATTTGCTTAGTTTCTTTCATACTCAATCCGCCTATTCTACCCTCGTTATTATCGATAAGGTTTTTCTTCCCCAGTTCCTCCGCACCTCTGCTCCTCCGCACCTCTGCTCCCCCGCACCTCTGCTCCTCCGCACCTCTGCTCCCCCGCTCCTCCGCACCTCCGCTCCCCTACTCCCCTACTGAAAGTGAGATTTCTCGAACTTGTCCTGCAAAACTTTGGTCCTTATTATGGAAGACAGGTAATCAACCTTTGTCCAGAGAGTCAAGATGACTCTCGCTCCATCATCCTCTTCGGTGGTATGAATGGCGGAGGCAAAACTACTCTGATGGATGCGATTCGCCTTGCCTTGTATGGACACCGAGCTCAATGCTCTACCCGTGGTAATTTGAGTTATGCGGAGTTTCTTACTCAGTCGGTTAACCGGAATGCTTCACCAGTTGAACAGGCTCGTATTGAACTGCTGTTTGAGCATATTGAAAATGACCAACTGATTACATACCGTATTGTCCGCTATTGGACCAAAAAACTGAAAGATGGTAAGGACAGCTTAGGAATTATAGATGGTGAATGGCTAGATGAAGGTTTAACTAATATCTGGGATGAGTATATTGAAAATCTCCTCCCCTTAGGCATTTCTAACCTCTTTCTCTTTGATGGAGAACAAGTAAAAGAACTCGCCGAACTCGAAGCCCCACCCCCAGTCGTGGTTGAAGCGATTCGCTCTCTCCTCGGATTAGAATTAGCAGAGCGGCTAGCAATTGATTTAGAAATTTTAATCAATCGCAAACGCAAAGCTCTAGCCAGTAAACAAGAATTAGCTAACTTAGAGGAAATTGAGCAAAAACTCTCCGAGAAACAAGCTATCTATGACGCGGCGATCGAAGAGCAAGCAATTAGTCAAAATCAACTCGATGAAGCCAAGGAGCAGCAGCAACAAGCTTCAGATAAATTTATCTCAGAAGGAGGCAAAATTGCCGCAGAACGTAGTCAACTGAAATCTCAGCGGGATACTTACCAAGCCAATGCTAAGCAAGTTCGTGAAGAGCTGAAGGAATTGGCAGCTGGAACTTTACCCCTAAGGTTAATTCAACCCCTTCTCAGTCAAGCCCAAACTCAAGGAGAACAAGAGTCCCGTGCCTCTCAAGCCAGAATCGGTAGGGAGATTGTACAAGAACGAGAGCAACGGCTCATTGATTTACTTACCCAGCTCAAGTTGCCAGCCAAAAAACTGGCTAAGATTCAGGATTTTTTGGCACAAGAAAATCAACTATTAGAGCAAGCAGCAGCAGAACAGGAACAATCTTGGTTGGAAGCTGATGGTGAAACTCTCAATTACTTGGCTAACTTACTCAATCACTACTTACCCCAAGCCAATAAGCTAGCTCAAGAGCAATTAGCAAAACTCCAAAACTTAGAGGCAGAAGTTGATGCTACAGAAAGACAGCTAGCCGTAGCCGCATCACCAGAAGCCTATCAGCAATTAGAAAATACTTTAAGACAAGCTCAAACTCAACTTGCCCAAGCTCAAGCAAGCTGGGAATTAAGCAGACGTAAGGTTGAAGAATTAGATACTGAAGTTAAACAAATTAGGAAAGAACTGGCAGAGTATGGGGAGAAAAATATTGACCGCAACAATGACGAGCATATCATCCATACTTCAGCTAAAGTACAACAGACCCTCAAACTATTTCGAGAACGCTTAACCTTGAGAAAACTGAATAAATTAGAGCAGGAAGTAACTGAATGTTTTCTCTATCTGCTGCATAAGTCAGATTTAGTCCATCGAGTAGCCATTGATACTGAAGCTTTTAGCCTATCTCTCTATGACTTGCAGGGACAACCAGTACCCAAGCATCGCCTCTCCGCTGGGGAAAAGCAACTCCTTGCAATCGCTTTCTTGTGGGGACTAGCTCGGGTTTCGGGAAGGCAACTACCGGTAGCGATTGATACTCCTTTGGGACGCCTAGATTCTTCTCACAGAACTAATCTAGTGGAGCGCTATTTCCCCCATGCCAGTCATCAAGTAATTCTACTTTCTACAGATACCGAGATTGGTAAAGTAGAGGTAGAAAAGTTAAGAAAGACCCATGCGATCGCGCAAGAGTATCTCCTGAAATATGAACCCACTAAACGTCAGACTATTACTGAACAGGGGTATTTTTGGTGAGTTTTATCCCCCTAAATCCCCCTTTGAAAGGGGGACTTTGAGAATTCCCCTTTCAAGGGTTGACTTTGAGATTTAAAAGTGTACCTCTCGAACACCAAAAACCAAGTTGAGCGATACTATGAGTTCTCAAATAAACTTAACTTTAACCCTGTTAACAATCCTGACTTTCCTTGCTAACCAAATTCCTGTCGCAGCTCAAAAAGAAACATTGAGTTCCTCTCCAGTTATAGTAGCTATGCTGGAGGAGCACAAGAGTACCGAACCAATCGTCGTTGCCGATTTAGTAGAACAACTCCGTACTACTGATGCGGAAAAGCGTCAGCAAATTATTAAACAACTTAGCGACACCAAACAAGATATTGTACCAGCATTGGTTAAGGCAATGGATGACCCCGATCCTCTAGTCAAAAGTGGCGTAGCCGAGGTGTTAGGAAATCTTACCGATGACGCTGCACCAGCAATTCCTGGATTGCTCGATATGCTCAACGATAGGCGCAGAGCAATTGTACCAGTGCCATCTCGTCCTCTATTGCGCCCGCCAAGATTGACTATTCCCCCTGCTCCTCCTCGTATTTTTCTTACTCCTACCCCTAATAAAGTTAATCAACGACGCCTGCCACCTAACCCTCCCGATAACCCTGAAAATCTACTGCGGATTACAGCAATCATCGCGTTGGGCAAAATTGGTTTACCTGCCAGAACCTTAGCTACACCACCCCTAACCGAAGCTTTGGAAGATCCTGATCCTTGGGTAAAGTTGAATGCAGCTTGGGCTCTTTCCCAAATCGGAGCATCTGTACCCTTACTGTCTCACTGGTTAGAAGCCTTACACCATCCAGACGCTAGCCTGCGCCACAGTGCAGCAGAAATTTTTCAAGACTCAGGCTCACTGCTACCTAAAGTCTTGGGAGCAGAAGTGGATAACAACACCGCTGCTTCCTTAGTCAAGGCACTTAAAGACGATAATGTAGTAGTTCGCAGGACTGCCAGCAAAGCATTAAGCTTGTTGGGAACAGAAGTATTACCAGGATTAATCGAAGGGTTAAAAGCACCAGAACCAATTGTTCGCTTGGAGGTAGTGGAACTGTTAGGTAATCTAGAAGGAGCAGCCCAGTCTGCGGTTCCTGACATTCTACCACTACTAGAGGATACAGGACGTTATCTGCCACCCAACTCCAATCAGTATCGCTTTAGTCCACCTCGTTTATCCCTGGCGCTTCCAAGCCCACGGCGATACTCCTGGGTTCCTAATAACCCAGAACAACTAGTGCGAGTCAATGCGGCTATTGCTCTAGGTAAGCTGAGCGATCGCAATGCTATTCCTGCCCTGACTACTGCTCTTAAGGATAATAACCCGTGGATGCAGTTGGCAACTGGATGGGCATTACTCAGGTTGGGAAATACTCAAGCTTTGCCTGTTGTTGGGCCATTAGTAAAGTACCCTAATCCATCTGTTCAGAGGGCGGCATTGTATCAATTGCCGGGCTATGGTGCCGGGTCTGCTCCCTATATCCTACCCGACTATGCACCTCTATTGGACTCTAACGATGATAACAAGCGTAATGGCGCAATTGTTCAGATTGGCAAGTTTGGAGCAGCCTCGTTAGGTTTAGTGCCGAAACTTCGGAGTTTGTTGGTAAGCAACAAAAAACACTCGTCTGGTTATGCCGCAACAATTCTGGGGGAAATTGCCCGGGATACAGCGATCGCTTGGCAGAATGGTAATATTTCCGCTAGCCAACGCCAACAAGCGATCGCGGATTTTACCCAAGTTCTGGCGATTATGCAGGCTCCTAATGCTCGGTTCAACCGCGAACCAGTTGAGCGTGTTCGTAATGGCCTAGCTATTCTTAGAGGTGACAAGTAAAGGGTGGGGGAAAAGAAAACAGACGCGGAGACACGGGGACGCGGAGAATGGAAATTCCAACCAACATTGAATAGCAGTTGGCGTTTGCCGCTATTTTGTGGTATTATTATTTTATAATGGGAAAATTGTGCAACCTATAGACTCTCTTTGTGTCTTCTGTGTCTTTGTGGTTCCTTCTTTCCATATCCGTATTGCCTAAATCCTACGCCCCTACGTCTTCACTAATACTTATCGAGAAATGCTATAACGACTGGGTAAGAGTCTATTCAAAAAGTTATGGCAGATCAGACAAAGTTTGTTCCCCTGGAGTTGGGGAATGGTGCAGTGGTGATGGTAGAGACAACTGTGATTGGGGAAGTAGCAGAAGAGGAGGAGGATCTGACAGGAGAAGAAGTAGAGTCAGATGTTTCTTCAAATTACCAGTACCTCAAGCAAGCGACGGATGCGATCGAAGGAATTGCTGATACCCTGAAACAGAGTTTAGAGAAGATTCAACCAACCAAGGCTAGTGTAGAATTTGGCTTGGAATTTGGCTATGAGTCCGGACAAATTACAGCGATGATTGTCAAAGGTGGCAGTAAGGCGAATTTGAAGATTACCCTAGAATGGCAGAAACCTCGATGAAGAGATGGGGAAATGGGGAGACATTCCCAATTCTTAATTCTCCATTGCACATATTGTAGGGGCGGGTTTAGGGATAATCTAACCCATTTTACCCGAATATTGGGCTCAAAACCCGCCCTGACGGCATCTCCCAAGTTAACGCAACCCATTCCCTAGGTTATCGCTTGGGCGGGTTTTGTAGGTCAGCTATCGTAAAATGTGTTAACGGTGACCCTAAACCCGCCCCTACAACAACTGATATTGTATGTTCTGGGTAAATTCTTAATTCCCAATTCCTAATTCCCAATTCCCAATTCCCAATGCCCAATGTATAACTTATTCCGAGATTGTATCGTGCGGTTGCGGACTCCGAGCGATCGCGGCACGGGTTTTTTTGTGGCTCCTGGTATGCTCCTGACTTGCTACCATGTGATTCGGGATACTGAACCTGGAGAGATTGAGGTAAACTGGCGGGATATTGGTTATCGTAGCTGGAAAATTGATACCATCGATCAACTGGATTTAGCGCTAGTTTGGGTGGATATTGCTGAGCATCCTTGTGTTTATTTGGATAGGGAAGCTCAACCGGGGGATAAGTTGTATAGTTATGGTTATCCTGATCAAGATAGGGATGGTGCTTCGATTACCCTAGAGTGTGAAGGTCCTGGGGATAAAGGACAGTTACTAACTATTAAAGATGAAAATGTACGTCCTGGGTTTAGTGGTGCGCCTTTGCTGAATCAGCGGACTTTGAAAGTATGTGGCATGATTCAGAGGGAAAGGCAGATAAAAGTTAATGCTAATCCCAAAATTCTCAGGGCTTTGGGGGGACAAGCAGTACCTACTGGAATAATTTTAGCTCAGTGGCCGGAATTAGAGGAACAAAATCGGCAGTTTTATCAGCAAGATAAGCGTTGGCTAGAGCAAATTCCTATTAGTTGTCCCCATAATTTAGATCGTAGTGGTGTGGAGAAGTTTGTGGGAAGGGATGAGGTATTGGCAACCCTGCATCAACAATTACAGCAAACAGAGCAAGTAGCAATTTCCGCAGTGGCTGGTATGGGAGGGATTGGGAAAACCGAGTTGGCGCTGCAATATGCTTGGCGACATTGGCAGCAAGGTAGTTACCCAGGCGGCATCTGTTGGTTAAGAGCACAGGAAGCGGAAGTAGAAGCTCAGATTATCAGTTATGCCAGAAGTAAATTAAGTTTGCAGCTACCGGAGGAGTTGAAAACCTTAGAGGAACAGTTGGCTTACTGCTGGCAGCGTTGGCGCGAGGGAAAGGTGCTGGTGGTATTAGATGATGTTCGAGACTATGGATTAATTAAATCATCTTTACCTCCGAGTGAACCTAAGTTTAAGGTATTAATCACTACACGGGAAAAGTTAGGTGCGCCAGTAGTAAGGTTGGATTTGGATGTGCTCAAGCCACTGGCAGCTATGGCTTTATTACAATCTTTGGTGGGAAGGGAAAGACTACTACAGGAGCCTTTGGTTGCCAGAAAACTGTGCAAGTGGTTGGGTTATTTGCCCCTGGGATTGGAATTAGTAGGAAGATATCTGGCAGAGGAAGAAGATTTATCCCTGGAAGCAATGTTATCCCGGTTGCAGGCACAGGGAGTACAAAATCGAGCCTTGGCACTCCATTCCCATGACGCTGGGATAAGTACCGCTGACAGGGGAGTAGCCGCAGCTTTTGAGTTGAGTTGGGAAACTTTG
>JAAHHL010000021.1 GCA_010672185.1 Caldora sp. SIO3E6
CGCATACTGCCTACTCCATTAGCTTCAGGAGCATTTTTCACCATAAACAAGAGTAAATCGAGCTGCTTGGGGTTTTTATCCAGCCGAGAGCGAACAATTTCCTGGGTACGGGGATGATTGGGATAATCAGCGATCGCTCGTTCCCAATATTCAGGATTAGTTTTACCCAAACCATACAATGCTTCGGCTGTCGTCGGCTGATCTGCATAGTTTTCTAGCATCTCTTCCCAGACTTTAATGGCTTCCGTTCGTTCTCCATTTAATTCGTAAGCCTGGGAACGCTTGAAGAGAATGTGGGGAGCTAAAACCGGATAATCTGATTCCAACCCTTCCAGCCAGGGAAGAGCTGCTAGTCCCTTTTGTTGTAGAATCAAATCTGATGCTAGCAGATAGCGAGCCCGATACTGGTCAACAGATTTGGCTCCAGAGGCAATTTCTTCTAGTTGTGCAGCCCTTTCTTCCGATGACAAGGATACTAGGGGAAGGACGGCGGAGTTCTTATCTTCCTTGGTTGGATCCAGTAGATTAGTGGTGGTGGCAGCTTGAATCCATCTTTCTAGAACACCAGTCTTTCTCAGTGCAAACAAAGATGAACCCAGCAGCAAGCACAGCACCATCCCGCTCCCCAATACCCAAGTAATTTGATTTTTCCGTACCTTTTGCATTAATCCTCGTTTGACCCAACCATAACCTTATCTTCTATTTTTACCGAAAAAGGCTGTGGAGACGCACCAACAACCCTACAGGCATCCTTCGGCAAGTGCATCTCTACTTAAAGAAATCAGCTATAAACACCAATTCACCAGAATTACAGAGTTTTTTTATGTTTGAGCTAAAAAAGGGGTGGGGGGTGTGGGAGGTGTGGGAAGTGTGGGGAGACAAGGGAGACAAGGGAGATAAGGGAGACAAGGGAGATAAGGGAGATAAGGGAGATAAGGGAGATAAGGGAGATAAGGGAGATATTCCCAATTCCCAATTCCCAATTCTCAAACAACAAACAACAAATGACCAATAACAATTTGGGGTGTAAGTAATAAGTAATAAGTAATGAGTAATGAGTAATGAGTAATGAGCAGTAGTAGGACTTCAGTCCAAAAAGAAGCCAGAAACTAGTCATATCAAATGATTTGTTCATCGCTTTTCATATTGAGTTTCAGCAAGAGTAATAAGTAATAGACCTCTTGCAAAAATCGATAATTGTTTGTAGGGGCGTAGCATTGGCCATTGGTGTCAACTTAAGCCTAGACATAGCTAACTAGTTGGATTCCCTAACTCACCTTGGATTCAAATCCAAGGCTAATAGCTGAAGTCCATTAAAATGGACTAAATTCTTCGGATTAACCTTAATTTAAGTCATTTTTAGTTGAAGATTTTTCAGTTATTTTTGAGAATTGGTATATGATTTAAGAATAAAGATGACAGCAGTGCTAAACAGAATATAAGGGGTTACAACCCCTCACCATTGGTATTTGTGCAAAACTGAGATGCTCCCGCAGAATGTCACCTTATCCGTTATCAATTATCAATTATCAATTATCCATTGATAATTTCCTTCCGCCTGATTAACATATCTGCCCTCGCAAATTCTGGTTCGCCACCGCCAATTTCTTGGGCAAGCTGTTGACGCAATTCCCTCGCTTTGTCTAAATCTCCAGCATCAATTAAACGAAATAGTTTTAACAAGTCTTGTTTAATTAGTTCAGGACGTTCATCTACCCCCATCAGGTCTACCAAAATGCGATTACTTTCTCGTCCGAAAGAACCTTCAGGATGATAAGCTATGATACCATGCTCCGCTTTTTCCAAGACATAAACCCCTTCGGGCTTGACATGGCTCACTACTTGAGGAGAATGGGTGGTGATGATAAATTGACAATGGGGAAAAGTATCTGTTAGGGACTCAATAATACGGCGTTCCCAGGAAGGATGTAAGTGTAACTCGATTTCATCAATGAGGACAACACCACTACCGTGAAGGGGATTTTCAAGATTAGGATTGGCGATCGCTAATCGTCTGGCAATATCCCCAAGCATCGCTAATAAGCACTTTTCCCCATCAGAAAGTTGGTTGATAATCAGTTCTTCTCCTGCTTTAGCAATAGTCATGCGGAGAGGTGAGCGACGGACTCGTAAATTATGGAACCCTGGCAGGAATTGAGCGATCGCGTTTCTCACTGCTTCTAACTTGCGATCGCGATAGTCAACATTATCACGCCTTTCTTCGTTTTCTAGATCCTCGGTGGTTCTAAACCATTGGAAAAAGTCCTTAAAGTTAACAAATGTGGTAAGTGCATTTTCATAAATAGAAATTTGTGATACTTGATGATCCAAAAGGTTTAAAGGAATATCTAGTACTGCTCGATTAACTGGATAGTGAACAATAATAGGAAGATCAATTAAATTTTGTTCTTGCAGCAGTTGTTGACGTAAATCATCTGTGATTGATTCTAATTCACCATTTTCACTATAACGTAAACGAGATCGACGATATGGCCTTTCAGCAAGTAATTCTACACTAGACTCATTCCTTAAATCATGACCCTGTTTAGTACCCTTTAAAGTCCATTGAATATCTTGAGAATCCACAACAGCGAACATTTCACAGCACACTTCCGTACTGTCATTTTGGAGATCTCGATACTCAAAAGTATCTCCTAGAGCAGGATGAGATTTTTTTTGGAATAAGCTACTGGATGAAACATAGCGAGTATATGGATCATATCTAATTCGGTTAACAAACCAAGTTAACATTAAAGCGAGGCAGTCCAGGATGCTCGATTTGCCAATCCCATTGACACCAATCAAGACATTAGCACCAGATTGATTGAACTCTAAGGTCAAATCACCGATACCTCGAAAGGCTTCCATCTTCAGTTGCGTGATCCGGAATTCCATAACACTCAAATGTGGGATGCGATCGCTCGATTCTAGTATAGAACTTAGTAGAGAGGTACTGGCGGGACACACCCAAAAATGTAGGTTGGGTGGAACGTAGTGAAACCCAACACAGCACACTCCGGCGTTGGGTTTCGCTATCGCTACACCCAACCTACTTATTCTTTCATTTTAGGTGTGTCAGTCCAGTACAACGTGGGATAGGGCAGGGAAATTAAGATAAACTTATACTAATTAATGTAAATAAATATGATAATTCAACCATGCCAAGTAGCAAAGGTGGTAATAATAAATCCCGAATAGTGGTAATTGGTGCAGGAATTGGTGGTTTGACAGCGGGAGCACTCCTGGCACGTCGGGGTTATCAGGTATTAGTATTAGATCAAGCTATCGTACCAGGGGGATGTGCCTCTACATTCAAACGTCGTGGCTTTACCTTTGATGTTGGTGCTACTCAGGTTGCTGGTTTAGAAGCGGGGGGAATTCACCAACGGATTTTTGAGGAGTTGGAAATTGACTTACCAGAGGCGACATTCTGTGACCCGGCTTGTGCTGTGTTTCTACCTGGTGAAACCACACCGATTTCTGTCTGGCGCAATCCAGAAAAGTGGGTAGTAGAGAGACAGCGACAGTTTCCCGGTAGTGAACCCTTTTGGCAGTTGATGGGAAATTTATTTGCTGCTAGTTGGAAGTTTCAGTCTCGTGATCCGGTGCTACCACCCCGCAATTTATGGGACTTGTGGCAGTTGGTATCAGCAGTTCGTCCTGATACTTTGATTACTGTACCCTTTACTTTGATGACAGTAGGGGATGTTTTGCGGGGATATGGGTTATATCAAGACAGACGCTTGAAGACATTTTTGGATTTGCAACTGAAGCTTTATTCCCAGGTAGATGTTGATGAAACGGCTCTACTGTATGCTGCAACTGCACTGGGAGTTTCCCAAGAACCCCAGGGATTATTTCACCTGAAGGGTAGTATGCAAGTGCTGAGCGATCGCTTAGTTGAAGCTTTGGAAAAATATGGTGGTAAGCTGTTGATGCGCCATACTGTTGAACAGATAGAAGCTTCTGGAGATCAGGTTACTGGTGTCAGGATTCGTAATCAGAAAACGGGAGAAGTTTGGACAGAAGCAGCGGAGGAAGTTGTTGCCAATGTTACTGTGCAAAATTTGGTGAAATTGCTAGGGGAATCAATGCCTAGAGACTACCAGCGAAGGGTAGAGCAATTACCAGCAGCATCGGGAGCCTTTGTTATCTATTTAGGTGTAGAGCAAAGTGCAATTCCTACTGATTGTCCCCCTCATCTCCAATTTCTCTATGACTATTCAGGGCCAATTGGGGAAAATAACTCTTTATTTGTCTCCGTTAGTAAACCAGGAGATGGACGTGCTCCTTTAGGTAAAGCAACAATTATTGCCTCATCTTTTACCAATGCTAGCAAATGGTGGCAGGGTTCTCAAGAGGATTATGACAGATTGAAGGAGCAATATACTAAGGAAGCGATCGCTCGTTTAAGTCAGTATTTTTATTTAAAACCAGAAACCATTATTCATCAAGAAGCTGCTACTCCTCGTACCTTTGCTTATTATACGGGTCGTGACCAAGGTATTGTTGGTGGTATTGGTCAAAGAATACCCACTTTTGGCCCTTTTGGTTTCGCCACCCGCACACCTTTAAATAATCTCTGGCTAGTGGGAGATTCTACTCATCCTGGGGAAGGTACAGCTGGGGTTAGTTATTCTGCTTTAACTGCGGTAAGGCAGATTGAGAATTGAGAATTGAGAATTGGGAATTGGGAATTGGGAATTGGGAATTGAGAATTGGGAATTGGGAATTGGGAATTGGGAATTGGGAATTGGGGAATTGGGAATTGGGAATTGGGGAATTGAGTCGTAGTGGAACGACACAGCTAAAATAGTGGAATAAGTAGGTTGGGTGTAGCGATAGCGCAACCCAACAAGGGAGAGTGCTGCGTTGGGTTTCACTTCGTTCCACCCAACCTACAGTTACAAGGGAGACAAGGGAGACAAGGGAGACAAGGGAGACAAGGGAGACAAGGGAAAAATTAGACCTTCCCGATTCCCCATTCCCGATTCCCCATTCCCCATTCCCAAAAACGCTCATCTAAATGAGACACGCTATATACTACTCAGCCAATGCCTGAGCAATCTCAGTACCAAGTCGGGTTAAAGTTTTATCTCGCATAAAATCAGCCGCTGAGCGTGCGGATTCGGCAAGGATGGTATCTGTATTGGGGGTGAGTTTTAGAGCTCCCCCTAGATAGCCTAATGATTTGCAATAGTAATCCGATAGGTTAATCGCTGCCAATCGCTTCACTACTAGGTAATCACCCCGATGAAATGCTGCGAGTGCTTCACGGTGTAAATCGGTTTCGGGTTCTCCTAAGGTTGCCAAGATAGCGTTGATGGCTTTATTGACGCGCTCTAGGTTAATTTCAGTATTAATCGTTGTTGTCATGGTTTTCCCAAGATATCTGCTCAAGTTTACGGTTTAGTGTTCACACTTACTGGTCCATTGACCAGGGTTTGACAGGCTAATCTATAAGTATCAGGCTTTTTCTTCAGTTTCCGCTTTTCTACGTCAGTCAGAGGTGACAGGTTTTCCATGCCTGTTACAATCTCAACTATGCAAGTACCACATTGACCATAGCCTCCACAATTCATCAACTTGCCCTTGAAGGTGTAGAGATCAATACGATTTTCCAGGGCCTTCTCTCTTAAGTTGGCTCCGTTGGCAGCAACCACTATCTGGTCTTCTTTAATAAATTGGATATTTGCCATAAAATTTTCCGCTAAGGTACTTGTTGTTAATCTTTTGACTACTTTATTAAGCAATAGTGAACTACCACACACCTATCCTGTGGATTAGGTGTGGGCTTCCAGCTTCACAGAAGATTGCCGCATCTTGGATTTACGTCCGCGAGTTGGTCTTACATCCTCTCCACTGGCGTTAGCCTCCCCTATCCCAGAGGAGGACAGCAGTCTGATACCTTCAGCCCTGATATTCTGCGCTGCGTTTCCATCTCTATCATGATGGGTTCCGCAACTTGGGCAACTCCAAGCTCTAACATCTAGAGGCAAATCACTTATTTGATAATGGCAGTTAGAACAAAGCTTGGAACTAGGGAACCATTGGTTTATTTCTATCAAGACTTTCCCTTCTTTTTCTAGTTTATAAGAGAGGAAATTTACAAAGGTTCCCCATGAAGTATCAGAAATTGCTTTGGCTAGTTTATGGTTACGGACCATGCCCTTGACATTGAGACTTTCAACTACCACAACTTGATTGTTATCCACTATCTTTCTAGATAGTTTGTGTAAGTAGTCTTGGCGGACATTGCTTACTTGTTCGTATACCCTAGCCGTAATCTTGTTAGCTTTTTTTTTACGGGAAGATCCCTTTTCTTTCCGGGCGGCAATCCGTTGTTTTACAGCTAATTTTTTTTGATACTTGTAGAGGTGTTTAGGATTGGTGTATTTAGAAGTTTTATCACCATCATAGGTAATAGCAAAATCCTTGATTCCTAAGTCAATCCCTATTACCCTCCCATCAGTATTTGGTCTTGGGTTATCCCCGTCATACCCCATCAACACAGAAGCGTAATATTTACCAGATGGACATTTACTAACTGTAACTGTTTTAATAATTCCGTCCAGGGGTCGGTGTATTTTAGCTTTTACTATTCCCACTTTACCGGGAAACTTTAAACAATCATCAACTTGTTTGACTTTCTGTGGATATTGAATTGATTGACGGTGACGATAAGATTTGAATCTAGGGTATTTTGCTTTACCCTCAAAAAAGTTTTGATATGCACGGCTAAGGTTGAGACTTACAGACTGCAAAACCTGTGAGTAACAATCTTTTAGCCATTGAGTCTCTTGAGCTTTTTTGAGTGCTGGCAACATGGAATTTAGTCCAGACTGAGACAAGCCTTTGCCAGTTACCTTGTAGGTTTCAATGCACTGATTTAACCCATAATTCCACCACCAACGAGCACAACCAAAATGCTGTGCAAGTATCTGTTTTTGTTGCAGAGTGGGGTACAACCTGACTTTTACCGCTTGTCTTCTCATATGAGTGTCCTCAATATCGACCTGTTACTAATATATACTAGTTGTAGTAATACTAGGCTGGAGGATGGTAAAAATATCCGCTGTCCTTCTTTTTAATAAGTCCAATCAAACAGCTTGCTATCTGGCAGATTACTAATAGACCGTTGTAAATTGGCTAGACCGATATTGTAGTTGAGAATGGCTGAGACAAGGTTGTTCCTAGCACGGGTTAACTCGGTTTGCTGGTTGATTACCTCTAACTGGGTTCCCACTCCTGCTCCTACTCGCAATTCTGCCAGCCTGAGGCTTTCTTCTGCCTGTTTAACAGCCAAAGTTGCTGTTTGTATGTTCTGTTCGTTAGCCTTTAAGTCAAAAAAGGCTTGTTCTACCTGAAAGCGTACAGTATTGCGAGTATCAGCGAAATTGGTATCGGCGATCGCAATATCATTTTCTGCTTGTCGAGCTCTGGCTCTAGCAGAGCCACCATCAAAAAAGTTCCAACTGAATCTGGCTCCAAAACTAAAACCATCTGCCGGACCAATAGTATCATCAAATATATCCAGTACATCGTAGGTAGCAAACACACTAACTTGAGGTCTGATATCCGCCAGGGCAATGAGCCGGTCCTGCTCGGCGATATCTCGCTCAGTTAGCCGCTGTTGTAACTCAGCTCGGTTTTTGAAAGCGAGGACAATGCTCTCATCAATAGAGAGCTCCCATTGTCCGGCAACGGTAATAGGATCAGCAGCGGAAACTTCCGTATCCTGAGCCAAGCTTAATAAATTGACGAGCTGGCGTCGAGCAACTCGTTGATCTCTCCTGGCATTAGTCAAATCTTGAATAAAATTTCCCAGCTGTACCTGCTGTTGCAGTACATCAAATTTAGTGCCTAAGCCAGCTTGTTCTCGCAAATTAGCATCTCGGAGAACCTGCTCTGCATTGGTA
>JAAHHL010000210.1 GCA_010672185.1 Caldora sp. SIO3E6
TAAGGTCTAGCTGTGGGCAGTGAGTAAATTGCTGCCGACACCAACGACGCATAGGATGCACGCTACTGGAACAACCAATTAAACTACCGGACTGAAAAAATAAACTCCACTGCTGATTGAAAGCACTTTTAGCTTGTAAATTTAACTGACCATTAAATTTGTCACTTACGCAGTTTTTAATTTGCTTGGTGAGTTGAGCAGTATTACCTATTTCACATACTTCTAGATTCGACTCAACCGATTTGACGGATGGTGGCTTAAGCATAGTCACATAAACTAAACTTTAAATTTCTCTACAGGACATTGAGCTGAGAGAAAGTATTTATCAATGGATAATTGATAATTGATAATTTATAATTGGTTTAAGACCTCTGCAAAAATGCAAGAAAATAAAAAGAAAAATTTTCTTTAAGCTCAATCTTCTTCTTTCTCTTGAAAGGTAATCATCCATTGTTCATTATCAATTATTGAAGTACTGGTGCAAGATTTAAGTATTAACTATCGTTTACTACTTGAAGTTGATAGCCAAGATACTTCCATATCCAGAGCATAACCCTGACAATTTAGTATTTGAAAGTGATGCAACATTCAAATACAGACTCTGCCTATTTAATTTTTTGACTAATATTTCTGATAGCTCAGATTCAATGAGTAGGTATAAGTGCGTATATACAAAGTTAAGCACTAGTAATACATCATTGATTGTTCAGTCATGGCTCAATTCGTTATCAACAGCTGCAAGCACCCTGACTCTGGCTTTTGCTTGATTGAGCATTTGCTCTCTTAAGTATTTATATTGACATACTTCTAAAGTATATGTCACCACAATCTGAAAAACTTATTAAATTTTTATACTCCAACGGTAGTTTTGATACATCATCAATTTATCTATTGCTTGAGGAATTTGTTGTTTCTTGTGGAACAGGCATCTTGCCTGTAATCCGTAATCCTCAACATACAAGGTATAGCAACTGCCCTGGCGATTAGGACAAGGGGATGGCAGCCCCTTGTTAACATGCCTTACCTGAGAATCTTAACCGCCCTGGCAACTGCTATAAATGCATCTAAGCTTAGCTAGTGAGGACTGTCATTTGTCCTTGGTAAAAGTCTAAATTATATTTACTTTTCTTAACACAGTTGAGTTTATTTACACCTCACATACATTAATTCTCTGTGTCCCTCTGTGCCTGGTGTGGTTATATAAATTTCTAACCCGCTAGATCTACTTAGCGATCGCTTTCCGCATCTGATGGTGAAAAATTCTTCTCATCGGGACTGCCTTCTGTCCTAATTCCAGCACAAAACTCATCAATATCGCTATCATCGGGATTCGTCCTCAGATAGTCCTCCAACCAGTTGCAACCCCTCACCAGCAGGTCATCTAACGATTCCACAGGCCACAACCGCACCGTTTTGTCCTTTAAAGCGCGGCAATTTGCCTCCCGTCTGGGGTGAACTACCCACACCTCTCTAACGAATAGGTGTCGGCTTCTAGCTTCGACGACCGTTGCCCCTTACCTTGACAGGCAGGTGGTCTTACACAGCCTCCACTAGCAGGAACGGGGTTCCCTCCGCTCATAGATAATATCCGTACTCCTTCTGTTCTGATGTTCAATGCGGCATTGCTATCACGGTCATGATGAGTGCCACAAAATGGGCAATTCCACTCTCTGAGATTAAGAGGTAGCTCATCAACGACATGGCCACAGCATGAACATTTCTTAGAACTGGGGAAAAATCTATCAATTTCTACCAATTGGCTTTCCTGGCGCTCTAGTTTATAAGCAAGGAAATTGACAAATGTGCCCCATCCAGCATCAGATATTGCTTTTGATAGCTTTCGGTTCCGTACCAACCCTTTCACGTTGAGGTTCTCAATAACGATAACTTGGCTTTCGTCTACCAGTTTTCTTGACAGTTTATGCAAGAAATCTTGGCGGGTATTTGATACTCTTTCGTGAACCTTAGCGACTATTTTTTTTGATTTTTCTCTAGTTTTACTGCCCTTGGTTTTACGGTCAAGTTTTTGTTGCTTTTTGGCAAGGTTTTTTTCGTGATGTTTGATATGCTTAGGGTTTGGATACTTAGTCACTTGCTCTCCATCATGAACAATAGCAAAATCCTTCAACCCCAAGTCAATACCTAATACTTTGTCCCCTTGTGCTTGAACCTCATGTTTTTCTTGCACAGAAGCTTCGCTAACACACAGGATAGAGGCAAAATACTTGTCTGTTGGTGTTTTGCTGATTGTTACTGTTTTGATTTTGCCGATAATTTCACGATGGAATACTGTTTTGATTTTACCAATCTTTGGTACATTTAACATGTCTCCTAAAATGGAGACATTTTGGGGGTACTGAATTGATTGTTTATAGTGCTTAGACTTAAATTTAGGAAGCTTAGCTCTCCCTTCAAAAAAGTTTTTATAAGCCTTGTTGAGATTGAGCGCTACAGATTGCAAAACAGCAGAGTAGCAATCTTCTTTCAGCCAAGGATATTCCTTTTTGAGATTAGGGAGCATCCCTTTGTAAGCAACCAGCTTCAAACTTTTTCCGGTTTCTTGATAGTGCTGAATACAGGCATTAAGTGCAAAGTTCCAATACCACCTGGCACAACCAAATGACTTAGCAAGAGCTATTTGTTGAGCTGTTGTTGGATAGAGCCTTACCTTAATAGCTGTGAGCACTTTAATCACCTCCTTATTTTTTAATTTACGCTTAAGTATACTATTGATTCGCAATTTATACCACGCTCATTTTACCGAATTAAGGTATGGTGCTTCTTGTAATTTAAGCTAAATAATCATGCGCAGGTTTGGCAGGCTAGGAATATTTGCAAGGAGTATCAGCTGGAACCTGTCGGGGCAATTCGACACGGAAAGTTGAACCTACACCAAGTTGACTCTCAACCATAATTGTTCCTTGCATCAATTGTACTAGCGACTCTGTCATTGCTAATCCTAAACCCGTACCAAAGTATTTTCTAGTAGTTGTTTGGTCGATTTGCCGAAACTCTTCAAAAATATGTTCTAGGTTTTCCTGAGCAATACCAATCCCTGTATCCTTGACAATAATCACCAACTGCTCTGAGGAAATTTCCTTCACTTCTACCTGTACCTTACCGCATTCAGTAAACTTAATGGCATTGGAGAGGAGATTGACTAAAATTTGCCGTAGGCGAACGCTGTCATTACTCACATTAGGGTTTTGCAAATCTGCTTGGATATCCAACTCCAAATTCTTTTCCTCAGCCAGGGAGCGGAGCTCTTCGACTGTTGCTCTTAAAATTGTAACTAAGTTAAATTTTTCTAATTTCAACTCTAGACGGCCATCTTCGATTTTAGAAAAGTCAAAAATTTCATTGATTAGCGTCAGCAAATTTTTACTATTGTTGAGAATCCGCTGAACCATATCCACTTGTTGGGGTATCAGCGAATTCTGACGCTGACGTAATAGCAGTTGAGAAAAACCAATAACTGCGAACACCGATGAATGCAGTTTATGAGACATGGTAGTCAAAAACTGAGACTTTAACCGTTTTGCTTCCAACAATTGCAGGCTCTGCAAAAAAATCTGCTGTCGCTGGCTATTGAGTTCTTGATTCAGTTGAGCGATAATTTTTGGCTCTTGCTGCTGGCGAATAAAAGATACTAAATAATCATGTACCAGCTGATAGCGGTCATCCGGTGTATCAGGAATAACAAAAACTAACCCCGATAAGAGCAAAATCTCTAAGATTAAATCCAACTGACTAGCCACTACGGTGAAAAAATCCTTTAACTCTTCTGCTAACTCAGCGCGAGTCTTGAGCAGTCGCCGCTCTTTTTCATCCGTCAACAAATACAATAGCAACTCTGCTATCGGCTGATTTTCTTGCCCACAATCCTGCACCACTGCCTTCAAATAGCGCAGTACCAATTTTTCTTTTGTGCCTGATCGCTGATAATCTACTAAGGTTCTAATTTCCTCAGCTTGCAGTTGTGCTCCCACTACCTGTAATTCAATTGGGCGTACTTTCCCAGAATCTCCAGCTAAATCCTCAACCAGTTGCTCAATTAAAGCTGATTCCAAATTAAAATGAGACCGTGTTGTAAGGTGTTCAATCAGGCTATGAGCTTCTGCTGTGGTGAAATTGGTAATTTGATAGAGAACTCGCTTACTTAAAATATCATTACTAATAGACTCCATCCCTGGTCGATCAACCAAATAATGCAAGTAATCCCGACGCAGGGAAAAGATTACCTTAAGGGGTAAAATCTTTAAACAGTCCCCCAAGAAGCTAAACAATTGGTTTTGGGCAGCTTCTTGCTCAACAACAAAGAAGAATTCCTCAAACTGGTCAAAAATTAACACTATGCGCAACGGCTGCTTAGTCTGGCGCAAAACTTTGATAATCGCGTCTGTAGAATCAAGAGGCTGAGGTATAGCTAAAGCGGCGGCTAATTGCTGTCCAATTTCCTGTAGCCAATCAGTATAAACCTGAACCAAAATCGGGATAATGCATTGTCCACCAGCAGTAGTCTGGCGTAGGGTGGGCAATAATCCTGCATTTACCAAAGAACTTTTACCCACACCAGAAAAACCGTGAATCACAATAACTTTATAATCATTCCTTATCACCCGTTCCACCAATTCCCGCACATCTTTTTCCCGCCCCGAAGCGATGATTTCCGGAGCAAGTAGGGGCGCACCGACGTGCGCCCTCTCACCGACGTGCGCCCTCTCACCGACGTGCGCCCTCTCACCGACGTGCGCCCTATCCCCAATTTTTCCAACCGGGGATGGAATGCGACTAGCACCGATAAACGCCCTTAATCCTAATTGGGTTTCAACGGTTTGCTGTTCCTGTTTGATTTTGAAGGCTGAGAGATAATCTTTAGTCTGCCAATAGAGTTGATGTAAATTGCCTACAATCTCTAAATAAAGCCGGGGATTTGCTAAGGGTGTACTAAGATCATGGGCAGATTCTAATTGCGCGATCGCTACTTGCAGTTGACCCAAATGACGGTAGGATTGAGCTTGAATCCAATGCGATCGACTTTGCAATCCCAGGGGATCGGGCGAAGCATTTGGATAGGTAGATTTTGGTTTATGTGCGAAAAATTGTCGCCCAAATGCTTCGCCCCTACTGTCCTTACTGTCCCTACTGTGCCCTATAGGTCGCGTCTGTGGTATGCTCTGCTCACTATACTTTAACGCTGTTTCTGCTAACTCCTTTGCCTCTTGCCAACGTTTTTGAGCTAAGGCAACATCAGCTAAAAACAGATAATCAATTGCTAGTCTATCCTGTCGATTTTTACCTTGGTCAAAAGCCAAAGCCTGTTGGGCTAAATCTTGCAGTTGTTGCCAATCCTGAAACTCCCGCAATACTGGACCAAATACGCTAAGGGCATCGGCGATTAAATCGGGACGTTGTGCCTGATTAAAAGCAGTTAAAGCTTGCTGTAGATAGTCTTTAATTTTTGCTGGAATCTGATACTGTTGTACATTAGATTTGAGCGCTGGTGAAATCTGACTAATTTGGCAGAAATAACCATCCACTATTTCTGTTAAAACCAGTCCTTGATAGTCCCAACGGTGCAATTCCTGCCAACCTACCAAAGCTTGCTCCAAGTAATCAATCGCTCCCTGATAATCTGCCTGTCGTTTTTGACAAATTCCTAATAAGCTAAATAAAGCTGCTGCTATTGCCGGTTCTAATCTTGGTTCTTCTAACTGTAATTCTGCTGCCGCTGCCTCTAATTCCCCTTGCAACTCTAGGCACTTGGTCTCAGTTAAATCTAACTCATCCTCTAACCATTGAGCAGCTTTGTCCTGAATAAACCGGCTCAATTCCTCACGACTCAGATTAAACTGACTACTAACTCCCCAACTTTCCAGGTTTCTGGCAAACTGCATCCATTGAGCCTTTACTGCACCAGTTACCCAAACCACCACGGGAAAAGGACAATGGTTGCGGAACTCTTCCCTAACTAAATCAGCACTCGCCAGCATTGTCTCTAGGGATTGGACTGACTCTAACCCCAACACCATAAGCGCCTGCGGTTTTTTCCCCTGCAAATCCTTCTGAATCCGTTGATATAGCGCTGTATCATTGGGGTGCAGCGTAATTGTGTGAATATCCAGGGGTGATGATTCCTGGATTAGTTGAATTAAGCGTGACCGGAGGGTGTCATAATTACACTGAGCAAAAATCAGCAAAAACTGACCCTGAAAGGCTTCTAAGGTAAACCCTAGTTCCTCTAGTTCTGTCTGATTCTCTGCTGTGATCTTGGGTTGGTGCGACATTCCCATAGGTTATCGCTGGGATGGGTTTTGTCTAAATATTATCGCCAAATACGTTAACAATTACCTTTACAATAGAGCCGTTTTGAGCAAACCGTGAAATCTTGCTCTGGGACGTTTCATGAAACGTCTCTACAATGTGGGCATAGCGGGTATATCGATACCGGATTTGGTATGATTATCCGAACTTGATATTAACCCGCCCCAACCAATTCCCCATTGATGATTGTAGTGCGAGCATCTTGCTCGCTAGAACACCGATTCAGTAATAAAATTTGACACAATATCTCATATAGGCATTGACGAAAAATCAATGGATTTCCCTCTCCGCTTGCATCATTCTAGGGGTGAGCGAAAAAAAGGGTGGGGAGCGGAGGAGCGGAGGAGCGGAGGAAGAAGAGAGAACTGATAATTTTTGGATACAACGCTCAAGAAATCCCACCCAAAATTTCGTTCACCCTCATTCTAGGGAGCAAGATGCTCCCACTACTCTCTATTCAATATCAAGCCAATTTACTAGTGATGAGTGATAAAGGCTGAAGGCAGGAGAAATAGTCTATATGCGCACACCTATTCCATTATTAATAATATTAGCAAAAAGTAATTGCAATCGCAACTAATGAGAAACTTAACTGGCAAGATGCCAGTTCCACAAAACTGAGACCACACGACCAATTCTAAATTCTAAATTCTAAATTCTAAACTCCTCCGCATCTGCCAAAATAGGATTAATATCAAACCAAGACTCCTCGCGATCGCGATATTCAAATACCAAGCGACTATGAATTAATTTCTGATACCCATAATCCCCGCTCACTTTCTTGCTTTGTCGGACTTGTCGCAATAGAGCCCATTCTTGAGCATCAATGTGAAGTGTCATTTCATTGCGACGGCTACGAATCAGAATCTCTAGGGTTTCACGAGTTAACTTACCTTCTTTAAAATCCTTCTTCAGCCAAGATACCAACAGTTTTAATAAATCCCGCACATGACCCCCTGTCACACGGCACAAGCGGCCTAAACTATCTGAATGGTCAAAAATGTCATTTATCTGCTTTAACCGCTCTTGTTCGTCGATTTCCGGTAGAGCTCTTGCTAAGACCATCTGTTGCAGTAGCGCTATCCCTGCCTCACAGTCGCTCCCATCGATTTGCTGTACCTGTACCATCGGCAAAACTTTCGGTTCTTCCTGATAGCGCTGGGTTAACCGGTTATAGCTATCTGCAAATTTTAAGGCTAAGGGCATGGTATAAACCACATGACAATTAAACTTTTGCAAATATTCTGCCTGATCAATAAAAATATATTCCTGTTGGGATGTCCCCCAGCTTTTTGTGGTTCCCTCAATCCGATCCAGGTTATCCACAATCACCACTAATCCCTTTTTGTTCTGCTGGTGCAATTGTGCGATCGCTGGTTCAATTAATTCCTGATTGATTGCAGCTAATAACTCAGCTTTCTTCGGCCCCAAATACTGATTCAGGCGTTGGTCGCAACCCCGAATCTGCTCGTGCTTTAGCTGTAATCTTACCAATCCCGAAGCCTAACTCCACCTCTGACCAATCATACTCGGTTTGCAGCAGTTCTGCTGTTCGTTTCAGTAACTTATTCAATCCTTTAGGTTCACCAATAGGAATATTTTCCAGATTCTGACTAATCCGACGTGCAATTGCTAATAAGACATCCGCAATATCCACATCTGCCATTTCCAAGTCTTCAGTAGACTCAAAATAAACAACATGGAACCCTTCCTCTTCCAATTTCGCCTTGAGCAGCAACAACTCCGTGGATTTGCCACAGCCGATATGTCCAGTCAACAAATCACAACTTGGCTCATTAGCCGAGAATAGGGTAATATTGTCCTTCAACTCCTCAATAATCGTGCCACCCCGGACAGTAGAAAAGTCGATATAGTACTTGCGGTCATCAGGATTAGCAATATTAATCGTCTGACCCGGATTTGTTGCCTTGAAAAATTTTAGTAAATCTACACTCATCTTACTAATTGGGGCTTGCTGAATAAGTCGATTGACGCGGGTTTTGAAGTAATAAGTAATAAGTAATAAGTAATAAGTTAAGAGTTCAGGAGGAATTTTCTGGTAAAAGTGCAAGGTTTTTGAACTAAAAAATACCATTTCCTTGCACTTTGCGAGACTGAAAACGATTGAAAAGCTTGTCTGGTATGGCTGACCCACTTCCTGAAGCAAACCCTAATTGTAGTGGCGTGGCACACCTAAAATGGTGGTTTAGGGAGCTGAGGAGCTGAGGAGATAGGGAGATAGGAAAAAAATCCTTTATTTATGAGAATTATAACCGATAGGATAAATTCTTCATTCCTTGTTATTTGTTACTTCAAAACCCGTTTCTCTCGCCACCAAATTAGCTATGTCACACTAGTAGGTTGGGTAGAGCGATCGCAAAACCTAACACCGGAATACTTATCTTAAGTTCCAGTTATAGGAGCAGGTAACAGAAAAGAGTCTACTTTCATCACTTAGTGGTGAAAAATTTCGCCTTCTGCCTCCTGCCTCCTGCCTTCTGCCTTCTGCCTTCTGCCTTCTGCCTCCTGCCTTCTGCCTTCTGCCTTCTGCCTTCTGCCTCCTGCCTCCTGCCTCCTGCCTTCTGCCTTCTGCCTCC
>JAAHHL010000211.1 GCA_010672185.1 Caldora sp. SIO3E6
TGGTTGGGCAATACCCTGTATTAGGACTTTGCTGTCTGGTTTTAAGTTCATCCTTTGGTCTTAATAATTCAGCCTTGATTCCTAATTCTTTTGCTGCCTGGAGTTCTGTTCAGTTGACTCAGCTAAGAATACAGCTTGTGCTACTGCTTCATCCAAGTTATCCATCCAATATACAGGTATCCCAGCTAAAATTTCTTGGGTAGAGTCAATTTCTCCAACCGCTAGGCGGATGACAAATCTAGGTAGAGCAGTTTGGCTGAAACGTTTCTTGAGAGATGCGGATTTCGTCTGAGTAGTGGGGTTAAGACTACTTGTCTGGTGACGAAAGCTGGAGGTAATGCCAGTAGGTATTTCTATCCGGTTGGCGACACTTAACACCGGGACTTCCTCAAGTTGAGACAAGATATAATTGGTAATGAGTTTGGCTACTTCTTCACTTTTGGCAGCATTACTCAAAATGTTGACTAAAATGACTTCGATGTCTTGAGCTTCAGTAAGTTTCTCCAGAGCAGTTTGTAGTTGTTGCTCTTCAGAAAAGTCTGAGTGTAAATAATCAATACCATCTTCTTCTACAATCAAACAGCTGGCTGGCTCTCCTTGTTGCTGGTAGAGCAAATCTAAGGTAGTTGCTGCTAGACAGCTGCTGTTACAGAGAATTCCAATGTTGCCTTCTGTGCTAGTTAATTGATTTTTGGGCAGTTGCCGCTCCAGTTTACCGTTAACTATAGTGGAAACTAGAGTGGCTAACTCAGGATGACGTCCCAGGGCACTATCGTTTACTGTAATTTTGCCATCCAATGCCATTACTTCTCCTGTAGCACTGATGCCGAGGGGATTAATTTCCACCAAATCTAGGTCTTTTTGAACAAATAGCTGGTACATCTTCTGTATAATCCCACTAACGGATTCAATGAGATTATCCTGGAGTCCCATTTGAACCGCTAAACGCCTTGCATAGTAGGGAGAGAACTTTTCCTCAACGACAACTTTTTGTAAATGCTCTATGAGTACCTCGACGCAAATACCTCCTTGGGAAGAACCCAACAGAACGGGACGTCCCAGAGAATAATCCAGGATTACCGCTAAGTAAAGTTCCTGGTCTGCATCGTAACGGGATTCTGCTAGTAGTACTTGGGGATATCTACCTAAAATCGAGAGGTTGAAAATTGCCCTAGCTGCGGCGATCGCGTCTATGGTATTTTCAACAAAGCGGATACCACCAGCTCTACTTCTTCCCCCTGTAGGTACTTGAGACTTCAGCACCACCGGATAGGGAATCTGTAAACTCTTAAGATCTGCAGGACGGTCGATGCACTGAGATGGTAAAACCGGAATACCAATCTCACGAAATAATGCTTTTGCCTGGTACTCTAATAAGTCCATGAATGGGATGTAGAAGTCTAGGTTATGCTTAAAGGTTAAAGCCTTTAACCTTTCAAGATAACAAATTCTAATATTTTCAGTTGTTAGTAGCCAAAAATTAGCGTAAACTATAGAGTAAACTCAATGTGAACTCTTCGACAAATCCGATGAAGACTAATCAATCCTGCAGTCAGTCGGTGTCAGTAAATTGTTGGTGAGCACCTCAATCGATCATTTCCTGAACATAAGGATTTTAGCGGTTGTGATTGCCGCGTTTGACACAAAAGAACTAATGCAGCACAGCAAAAATAACCCACTAGTAAAAAAGGTTAGAAAGCTTACTGTGCAACTGTTCTTTTCTCGGAGCCTCCTAATCTGAAAATAGGAGTCTCCGAGTCAGGAGAGAAAGATTTTCATGCATAGTGGTGAAAAATTTTTCATCGGACTGCCTTCAGAGCTCTAGTAAGCCAAAGTCTCTAAGGTTTCCCTGAGATAACGACGAACTTGCGAATCCAAGTTATTGTTTGTCAGTTGGCTCTCGACTGGATGTTCAATTTGCCAGCGCTCAAACCCTGAACTAGAAGCGATCGCTTGCTTAAGACTTTCCCAAATTTGGCTGTCTTCGGAAAAGGGACTGGATTTGGAAATAGTGGAGTTTGTCATACAGACCTCTTAGGTTTTTTTACTAGGATAGCCTAGCTAATTTTTACATACTGTGTTTTACGCAACATCTGAGAAACGGGGCTCTGGTAATACTCAACCCACCTCAATACTGCTCGTATTGTTTTCAATAAGCTCTAATTATTCTCCCCAGCTTTATCTTTTTGTATCTCCTTGAACAAAAGGTAAAATTTGTTTAACTTTAATCCCTGGTATCGTAAAGTCCTGCTGTATTTTATCTATTGGATAGGCTGGAGTAGCCTGCCACACTGACTCGCTAGTGAGCAGGACTTGAGTAACGCTTAATGGTACTTGCAAGAATAAATTGCTAACTAGAAAGGCTAATGCAGCACCAAGTAACCCAACAAGATGCCCTCCAGGAATCCAAGAAGCTACTGTTACAGATAAGGGGGCTAATCGGTTGATTTGCCACAGTATCCATAGCATCAAAACAATGCCTGCAACTGTCAGTATCTTGTTAGGTTTCGTTTTGAACAAACTTAAGATTTTTTTCTGTTCTTTGGTCAGTTGTTCTGGCTTGATTGCTACTATCAAAAGGCTGAAAATGTCGAAAGGATGGGTCAATTGCATCCACAGCACCGGCCCGATGCCGATAGTGGCCACCAATAGTAACTCCAGCAAAACTGGTAATATCGGGTCACCCACTGCCAGTCCCAGCCAAACAAGTTCCAAGGTGAGAGGCAAAGCCGCCAAACCAGCAAGGTGAATCCACAAAAAAGGTTCAGTCCAGAAAGAGCGCATAACAAATCTTAGGTGTTAGGTGTTAGGTGTTAGGTGGTAGGTAGCAGGTGTTAGGTGTTAGGTGTTAGGTGGTAGGTAGCAGGTGTTAGATGTTAGGTGGTAAGTATTAATACTGTACAACCTTCCCTCCTGCCTCCTGCCTCCTGCCTCCTGCCTCCTGCCTCCTGCCTCCTGCCTCCTGCCTCCTGCCTCCTGCCTCCTGCCTAAACAAGTGACAGAGTCCGTCGCTTGGTTACCATCTTGAAGGTTTCGATAATGTCGCCTTCAACCCAATCATTGAACTTATCAATACCGATACCACATTCATAGCCAGCATTGACTTCTTTGACATCATCTTTCACCCGCTTGAGGGAATCGAGGAAACCTTCGTAGATAACTTTGCCCTTACGCAATACTCGGATATTGCAATTGCGTATTGCTTTACCCGACTGTACATAGCAACCGGCGACTGCACCACGACCTACAGGGAAAACTGCTCGAACTTCTACTTGACCTAAGGATTCCTCTACGAGTTCTGGCTCCAACAGACCTTCCATTGCGCCTTGAATATCATCTAGGAGTTTGTAGATGATGTTGTATTCTCGCACATCCACACCTTCTCGGTCGGCAGCTTGTCGAGCGCTAGGAGTCAGATTCGTACTGAAGCCAATAATCACCGCACCACTAGCAGCAGCTAAATCAATATCAGTTTCGGTGATTTCCCCAGCAGTTCCCAGGAGCACTTGGATTTGTACCTCATTCTGAGGCAATTTATCAAGGGAGCCAATAATTGCTTCTACTGAACCTTGGACATCTGCTTTCAAAATCAAGTTGAGCTTTTTGAGTTCACCTTTTTGAGCTTGTTCTGAGAGGCTAGTAAGGGTAACTCTGGTTCCGCCCGTTGCTTTCCAGCGTTTCTCCTGTTCCTCCTTGAGCCTGTCGTTAGCAACATCACGGGCTTCTTTTTCGCTCTCAAAGACTTCAAACTCATTACCAGCAGCGGGAACATCACTTAAGCCCAGGAGTTCTACGGCAAAAGAAGGTCCAGCGACTTCGACTCGCTCCCCTCGGTCATCGGTCATGGCTCGCACCTTACCGAAGACTGAACCCGCAACGAGGGTATCACCAACCCGCAGAGTACCATTTTGCACTAAAAGAGTGGCAACTGGACCCCTAGCTTTATCCAGGTGAGCTTCAATGACTGTACCTTTGGCTTCTCTTTCTGGGTTAGCGGAGAGTTCTTCAATGTCTGATACCAACAGAATCATCTCTAGGAGGGTATCAAGATTTTCTCCTTGGATCGCACTTACCGGAACCATGATTGTTTCACCGCCCCACTCTTCTGGCACTAAACCCCGTTCCGATAATTCCTGCTTAACTCGGTCAGGTTGTGCCCCAGCTTTGTCAATTTTGTTGATAGCAATCACCATCGGCACTTCAGCTGCTTTAGCGTGACTAATTGCTTCAATAGTTTGAGGTCGAACGCCATCATCAGCGGCAACTACTAGTATGGCAATATCCGTCACCCTTGTTCCTCGTGCTCGCATAGCAGTGAAGGCTTCATGACCAGGGGTGTCTAGGAAAACCACCTGTTGCATTTCCCCTTCATGCTCAACATCTACATGGTAAGCACCAATGTGTTGGGTAATACCACCAGCTTCTCCCTGAGCAACTTTGGTTTTGCGGATTGCATCCAATAAGGTAGTTTTGCCGTGATCTACGTGACCCATAATCGTAACTACCGGCGGACGACGTTGTAGTTTTTCTAGGTCTGCCGCATCCAGCCACTCGGTTTCTTTAATCGCCCTAGAGCTTTCTTCAAGAGTCTCTACTGTCACACCCAAATCTTCAGCTACCATCCTAGCGGTCTCTGACTCTAGAGTTTGGGTGATATTAACGGCTATTCCTTTGAAGAACAGCTTTTTAATAATTTCGGTTTCAGCAATACCTAGAACTGCCGCCAGCTCTCTAATAGTCATAGAGCCAGACAGGACGATTTTTTCTGGGAGTTCGGAGCCAGTTTTTGAGGCTCCTCGACGTCCTTCATACTTATCCCGTTTGACAGCATGGCTGTTTAACTCCGGCTTTTTCTTCTCTTTAGTCTTGGGTATTGAAGCTGAACCTGACTGTCCTGGACGGGATTTCGGTTTGGGAGGACGAGCCACAGAAAGACTAACGGAGACTAGTGTATCTGTGGAAAGTTGTTCCGTATTTAGTTCATCATCATCATCATCCAAGAACCTTTCCGGGCGTCGTTTAGATTTAGTACCAGATTTTCCAGACTTAGCAGTTTCTTTGTCTTCCTCCTCTACAACATCTTTCTTCCAATCTTTCTTCTTCGGAGGCCGAGGAGCATTCGGTCGCCTAACTTTCAGATCCAGAAGCTCTTCCTGTGAATCTTCTATTAAGTTTTCTTCAGTCTCTTGGGGTTCATCATCCTGAAGGTTGTCCAGATCACTTGCACCTGCTTCAACTTTTCCACTACCTGGTTTGAGTCGAACTGGAGGACCAGTGAGTTTGGGAACTGGAGGTGTTGCGGGACTACGCTTAGCTGATGGTGAAGGTTGAGGTTGAGATTTCTTGGGTTTTTTGTTGGTTGGAGTTGGTTTAGCTTTAGTTGGGGCTGGAGTTGAACTCTTGCTTGAAGTTGGGGCAGGGGCTTCCTGCTGGTCCTTTTTCAAAACTGGTCGCTCAACTTGAGTGGTTTGAGGTTTAGCTGGCGTCGGTCTAACGGGGGGACCAGTAAGTTTGGGTTTTTCTACTACCTCAGTCACAACAGCTGGAGGTTCGGCAACCTGAGCTTTAGGTTCTACTACCACCTGTTCCTTAGGTTCTACCGCAACCTGAGCTTTAGGTTCTACCACCACCTGTTCCTTAAGCTCTACCGCTGGTTGCTTATCAGTAGTTTTCTGCTGAGGTGCGCTTTTGGGTTGCTCGATATTTAGCCGATTCGGTGGTTTAGGCTGAGGCTTGACGGGGGGTTTAGGTGGAGTTGCCACGGGAGCACCTCCTGACCCTGAGCTAGAAGAACGAGGGGACTTGGGCTTAACAATCCCCACGATTTCCTGACGCTTTTTTACTCTGGGAGGTTCAATTAATTGGGTAGATACCGCTCCAGTGCCCTCTTGAGCCGAGGTAGCACTGCCACGACTTTTGGGGGAGCCAGAATATTTTTCTGCTGCTGTGCGAATGCGTTTAGCTTCCGATTCTGTAATTGTGCTACTGTGACTTTTAGCTGTAATATTGAGCCCTTCACAAATGCTCAAAATGTCCTTATTATCCAAATTCAATTCCCGTGATAATTCGTAAATTCTAACTTTGCCGTTGTTCATCCACTATTTCCCCGTCTTACGTTTGTTGTTACACCATAGTTGTTACACCTTAGCTAAATGACCGATTCAGAGTCGCTTGTTGATTGTAGTAGAAATTTACTCACCTCCTTGTAAAAAAACAACAAAACTAGTTACTCTTTCTTCTATCCTAACTATTAGCACTGCTCACTGAAATTATTTGACTTTTATTAAGGATGTTCTGTATTTGGGCTTTCAGCTTTTGGTGTATCTGCTACAGCAGCTAAACGCTGCCATAAGGTTTCGTACAGATGTTCTGGTACCGATGCGCGAAGCGATCGCCCCAGTCTGTTTTTCTTCTGAGCCGTCGCGAGACAACTCTCATTAGGACATAGGTAAGCAGAACGTCCCATCCCTTTGTCTAATTGTACCTTTCGTGATGGATAGACTCGGACAACTCGCCAGAACGATTGTTTGGGTGCTACTTGGCGGCAGCTTAAACAACGTCGGTAGTTGGGCTTCATCGCTGGTTAGGTGTTAGGTGGTCGGGGAATTTTCTCGTCTTCGGTGATTGTTTATTAATTATTCTTCGTTAGTCTCATCTTCCTCCTCTTCTGAAGTAGTTGCTTGGTCTAATGATGTAACATTATCCACCTTATTGAGATCTAATGCTTCTTCTTGGTGTTCATCCTGATCCTCCTCCTCTACTTCTGCTAGATCCGGAGAAGCTACTTGTAACTTCTCTATTTGGCGTTGTTCGTCTTCGTAGTTGTACTTGGCAACATCTTTAATATCAATCTTCCAACCCGTAAGGCGTGCAGCAAGGCGAACATTCTGCCCTTCTTTGCCAATCGCTAAACTCAGCTGATCCTCCGCTACTAAAATGTGAGCTTGACGATCCTCTGGATTCATCAATATCACCTGATCAACCCTTGCTGGACTGAGGGCATTGGCGATATAAGTAGAGGGGTCAGGAGACCAGCGAATAACATCAATTTTTTCACCTCTCAATTCATTCACCACTACTTGAATTCTTGAGCCTCTAGCACCAATACAAGCGCCAACGGGGTCTACATCTCGATCTAGGGTATCGACAGCAATTTTCGTTCTCGGTCCTACATGACGAGAGGGAGGATTGGCTTCCCTCGCTACTGCCACAATTCGTACTACCCCATCTTCAATTTCTGGTACTTCATTAGCAAATAGATAGACTACTAAACCAGCAGATGCTCTAGATACCACCAATTGAGGCCCTCGGTGTGGACCTTCCCGGACTTTTTTGAGAAAAACCTTAAATGTGGCATTGATGCGATAGTTGTCGTTGGGTAGCTGTTCTCGCTTCGGTAATTCAGCTTCTACCTCTGGTTGACCAAAGCCACTGCTCAGAGCCATTATTACTGACTGTCGTTCAAAGCGCAAGGCTCTTGCTTGTAACACTGTTCCTTCTAGTTCTTCAAACTCTTCTTGAATGAGCTTGCGCTGTTGATCTCGCAGTTTTTGGGATAACACCTGTTTAGTTTGAATCGCTGCCATCCGACCAAAATCACCTTGATCTGGTGTTACATCTAAAACTACCGAGTCACCTAGCTGTGCCTCAGATGCTACTTCCTGGACTTCTTTGAGAGAAATGTGATGGTCAGTGTTGCCAACTTCTTCAACAATAGTTTTAGTAGACAGAACGCGGAAGCCTTCTTCTTCAATATCGAGATCGACTTCAAAGTTATCGAAGTAGTCTTCATCAAAATGATGTTGATCTAGGCGTTGAGAACGACGATAGCGCTCATATCCCTTCACAAGGGCTTCTCGTAGGGCTTGTTGTACGGCAGATCTAGGTAAATTGTGACTTTGGCTAATTTCTTCAATCATCTGCTTGAGCCCAGGTAAACTAACTATCGACATCAGCATCATCTCCTTGAATAAAATGCATTTGAGTTTGTTGTTGTTGTTGGTGGTGAGTTATTAGTTAATTAAGTATGGCTAATAACCAGTCACCAACAGGGCAGGGACTCTCCAAGAGTTCAGACTTTATCGTTGAGCTTTACCCTAGTTACTAGTTGGCGGGGAATGGCAATCGCGCGGCCTTTTTGGTTCAGATAAACCCTGGTATCATCTCGGTTAATCAACTGCCCTTGCCACTGTGTGTGACTTTCGTAGGGCTCAGATGTTTCAATAATGACGGCAAATCCTTTGAAGGCAATAAACTCTCTGTCTGTGGTTAGTTCTCGTGTAATCCCAGGACTGGAAATTTCCAAAACATAAGCATCTGGAATGATATCCACAGCATCTAATTCTGCTTCTAGGGCTCGACTCATCCGTTCGCAATCAGCTAAACCTGTGCCGCTAGTAGGATTACGGATATCCACACGCAGAACTGGTGGGCGTTTGTTAGTATAAAAATTTGCCCCGACAACCTCCAACCCCAATTTTTCAGCAACTGGGGTCGCCAAATCGAGCAGCTGGGGAATTAGAGGATGAGTCATTGGATCAACTTCAATAAAAAAAGTGGGTTCAACCCACTACATAAGTAATGATTGCTTCAAACCAGTGTGGCGTACTTCTAGGAGCGTCTCACCAACTCCTTCTACTGAGTCGGATACTCGGTGAGCTTTACTACTAGCGGGACGCCCCACCACCAAGTTTACTATAACGCAATTAGCTCTCCATGTGTGACTACATTGCTTAAGGGAGTTGAGGGAGCTGAGGGAGCTGAGGGAGCTGAGGGAGCTGAGGGAGCTGAGGGAGCTGAGGGAGCTGAGGGAGCTGAGGGAGCTGAGGGAGCTGAGGGAGCTGAGGGAGTGGGGGGAGCGGAGGGAGCTGAGGGAGCTGAGGGAGCTGAGGGAGTGTAAGGAGC
>JAAHHL010000212.1 GCA_010672185.1 Caldora sp. SIO3E6
ATTCCCACCTTGGGGGAACTCATTGTTCAAAAAGCAATGGAAAGCCAGGGGACTCTCGCCGAGACAATCTCTCTCTCTTCGGCCTAAGTTTTCGCGGCGAGCGACCCCTGGCTTTTTGAGAAGTTACTACTTTTGTACATATTCGCTTACGATTTCCCGAAAAAGACCCCAAACCTGTCCGCTTGACTGATTATCCTTGGGAATTACTCCATAACAAATATGGTTTTTTAGCAAAGCAAGGGGTAACTTTCTCACGCTATATCGCCTATCCTAGTCCTCGCCCCAATTTACCACCTGTTGAACAGCTTAATGTCCTGTTGATCTCTTCTGGGGCTGGAGATGAGAGAATGAATATGAAGCCTTTACCTGCTGTTGAACGAGAAGCGATCGCAAAGGGATTAAAACAGGCTCAGGAACAAGGGAAAGTGAAACTAGAAATTCTGAAATCTCCAACCCTAGATGCACTCCGCCAGCGGTTGTTAGAGTTCCAAACCAAGGTGGTTCCTCAGGTTCTGCATTTTGATGGACACGGTTTTATCGGCAAACGCTGTAATGAAATAGGGTGCAGAAAGGCTTATAGGCATGATGAAACTCAGTGTGAATGTGGTAAGCCATTGGGAGAAGTTCAAGGTTATTTGGTGTTTGAAGACTCAAATGGCAAAGCTGACTATGTAAGTGCCACAGAATTAGGAGATCTACTGGGGAATGCACGGCGTCGAGAGCAACCCAATTCGGAGCCGGGAATGGCTTTGATAGTTTTGAGCGCTTGCAGCAGTGGCATGTCTTGCAAAAGTGAGTCTGTCTTCAATGGGGTGGCTCAAAATCTGATTGGTGCAGGTATTCCGTCAGTAGTGGCAATGACTTATCCCATCATAGTACCTGCAGCTAGTACATTTGCTGAATGGTTTTATCGTTCAATTGGGGAGAAAGAGTCATTAGCGATCGCATTGCGTCGGGGACAAAGTGCTATGGGTATTGAGGGGAATCAGTGGTATCGCCCAGTGTTGTATCTGCGTTGGGAAGATAATGAGGGGGGACAATTGTTTAAAAATTCTGCGCTTGAATCAGATATAGCATCTCCAAACTTATCTAACAATCCAATCGAACCCTCTCCTCAAAACCAACTATCATCTCCTGTTTTAATGCTAGACAACAATCAAATGCAAACCTCTTTATGTGAAGCTCTACTCCATGCTTACAAGAATGAAAGAGAGCTTGAAAGAACGCTTAAAACTCAGCTAAACTGGGACTTGAATGATATTGATACAGCACAAAGCTACCGAGGCATAGTCAAAGATTCAATTGAACAGCGTGAAGGAAGAGGCGAACTTAGACAACTTGTTATTGGAGCATCGAAAGGCAATCCAGGTAATCCATCATTAAGAAAGTTTGTTCAAGACTTTCTGCCTAATTTGCTAATTGATATTGATGATATATTAGAACCTAGACTTGTAACTTCATTAATCAATTATCTGAAATATTTTCAAAATTTTGCGGTTATCAAAGACTGTTGCCTTCTGACCATTCCTGACTTATCAGTTCATCGGCTTCAAGAGGTTGGAGATATAGAAAATAAAGAACTAGCTCCTGCCGTTAAATGGCTAATTATACTGGGCTTGTTACTCAAAGAGTATCGCCGTCAACCAGATGGCACTCCTTACATCATCAATTTTGTCACTTGTCTCCAAAAGAAGGTAAACCAACAGGAAATTCAGCAACAACTTGCTCATTGGTTAGGCCAGGTTGAGCCACTTGGTCAATATAGCACAGTCTACAAAGAAATCGTAGCGCCTGTTTTAACCTTGAACGATGTGCAGAAGAGAAGACTGCGGGAAGCTTTAATGAGTGCTTTTTTAACTGAACCTGATTTAGAAATGATGCTGGAAGATGAATTGGGAATTCCGTTGAACACAATTGCAGGTGGCAGTAATTATAAACAGATTGTCAATACAGCTGTGAAATGGTTCGATAGCCAAGGACAGTCACAAGACTTGATTCAGGCAGCACGTCGAGCCAATCCAGGTAATCCAAAATTGAAGGCATTTGCTCTAGAGATTGGTTTAGGGGATGACTAATTGAATTTGCGGCTTTAGAACACAATCAGCTGTTAAACAAACAGATGACACGAGACAACAATCAACTGCAAAATTCTTTATGTGAAGCTCTGGTTCATGCTTACAAGGATAAAAAAGAGCTTGAAAGAACGCTTAAAACTCAGTTAAACTGGGATTTGAATGATATTGATACAACACAAAGTTACCGAGGCATAGTCCAAGATTTAATTGAACGTCGTGAACGAAGAGGTGAACTTAGACAACTTGTTATTGGAGCATCGAAAGGCAATCCAGGTAATCCATCATTAAGAAAGTTTGTTCAAGATTTTCTGCCTAATTTGCTAATTGATATTGATGATAAATTAACACCTGGACTGGTAATTTTACTAACTAATTACCTGCGACATTTTCTTGAATTTCATATTGTCAATTACTGTTGCCGATTGGTAATTCCTGATTCATTAAATTATAGTGATCAAAGATTCATCGCTCTAGATGATAACAGACTAGCTCCTGATGTTAAATGGCTAATTGTACTGAATTTGTTACTTAAAGAATACCCTGATGGTATTACTTACATTATCAAGTTTGTAATTTGTCTCAAGAGAGAGGTAAACCAACGGACACTTCAGCAAAATCTTGATCATTGGTTGGAGCAAATTTTTCAACTTGGTCTATATCCAATATTCTGCCAAGAAATATTAGCGATTAGAGGATATTTATCTATATTTGTTAAGCCAAGCTCTGTCTATATAGAACCGGCATTTCTAGTTAATTGGTTCATTAGCATTGAGACGACACAACAAGATGGTTTGATTCAGACAAGGCTGATTTCTCCGCAGGAGGTAGATTTATCAGCTGCTAATAGAAGTCAGCTAGGAGTATATTACAACCTCCAAGAAATTGAGGAAAGCCTGTTTAATTGGGAACATCAGGCAGAAACAATGTTAGAGAATGAAGCAGAGCAGCTAGGCTGTTCCTATGAGGGTTTAACTATTGAATTCATTTTGCCCTACAAATATTTTTCAGAACCCGTTGAACGATGGCAAGTTCGAGATATTTTGCAGTGGCAAGAGGAGTCAATTTCAGTTGGTCAAAAACATCGAGTTGTAGTGCGATCGCTAGATCGTTTACAGAAATACTCTTTATTCAGTGTCTTACACGACAAATGGCAGAATAATAAACAATTTCTCCAGAATAACCCTCCTGCACAAGAGATTCAAGCAAGAATTGAACAGTTAAATTGTCTCGCTAGTTGTAATTTGGATGAACTGACTCAACGCTTAGAATCATCTGAAAAAATTGCCTTAAAAATCACTTGCGTTATGCCAAAATGCACAGCAGTAGAGAGCTCAACCGAGGCTTTAGATCAAAAATTTGGAGGACTTTTTGAAGCCTTAGTAAAGGGAAGTATTCCAATCGCTCTGTGGTTTAGACAAAGTAGCTCTGGTGGCAATGTGGAATCAACAATGGATCAATTGCTAACATTAGATAGGCTAACAAATTTGAATGAGCTACTGACAGGGGTGAGAACTTTACGAAACAATGCTGCTGGTAATCACCAAGATCCGGGACATCATTTAGCAATTTTATGTGATGAACCAGAACGCTTACAACAGCTCAAGCCGTTATTCCGTGGCAGTCCACTTAGGGAGGTGAGTACATGAGTGACAAACATCAAGACTGGCGAATTTTCCGAGGAGATCGTCAACCGTGTCGTAGAATAGAAAACCTACCACCGCCTCCACCTTGGCGGGAATTCCGACATCAAATAGAACCCCAGAACGATTACTGGGAAGATTTTCAGAAGTTGATCCGCAGATCTGAATCCTCTCGCGATGAAAAACGAGGAGAAACCTTCCGTTTACACACCCAACAGGAAAAAATTATCGATGCGGTAAATGCAGCTTTGTATTTGCGCCGTCCCCTGTTGGTGACAGGAAAACCAGGTACTGGTAAAACTTCCTTAGCCTATGCAGTCGCCTATGAACTCCAACTAGGACCAGTGCTCAAGTGGCCGATTACAACACGCTCTACTTTAGAAGAGGGACTATATCAGTATGATGCCCTAGGACGGCTACAGGCAAGCCAACTTCAAGAGGCTGAACCGGGTCAAAAACAGCAATCAGATGAACAAGCTCAACCATCTGGCAATAATATTGGTGAATTCATTCGATTAGGGCCATTGGGAACAGCTTTCCTTCCTACCCCTCACCCGCGAGTCTTGCTGATTGATGAAATTGATAAAAGTGATATCAATCTCCCCAACAATTTACTCAATTTACTCGAAGAGGGGGAATTTGATATCCCGGTACTCAAACGCCTTGCCAAACAGGGCGACAATTCTGTAACAGTTGGTACTGCCGATGATTTGAATTTTCTTATAGTTGGTGGTAAGGTTCTGTGCCAATCCTTTCCCCTAATTGTGATGACGAGTAACGGTGAACGGGATTTTCCCCCCGCTTTTTTACGGCGCTGCTTGCGAGTGGAAATGCCTGAACCCACAAAGGATGAACTGAAAACTATTGTTAAGGCTCATTTAGGAGAAGAAATTTCCCAAGTTACTGATTTAACTGATTTAATTAAAGAATTTGCCGAAAAGCGCGATCGCGAAGCGCTTAACTTAGCAACGGATCAACTCCTCAATGCTGTCTTTATGCGAACTCATCAGGCAGAGACTCCAGAACTCAGAGAGTTACTGTTTAAGTCCCTAACCAATCAGAACTGAACCACTAATGGACGACTTGATTGACAAGCTGCAACAACTAGATCTGACAGCTGAGGAAATTACAGATATCCTGTGGCTAGCAGTGTTACAGTGGCAATCAATACCCAAGGATTCAGACAAACCACAGCAGCCATCAAGACTGCAAGACTTAGACAAACCACCACAACGATCAAAAAACAACGACCCTAGTCCTACTACTCCTGAGTCAACGGAGCCATCAGAAACTCCTCCATCTCCAGATTCCCAGACCCCCCCTCAACCAACCACTCCCGATTCACCACCTGCTTCTGAAACAAAGACTTCTACCGTTCCCCTTTACTCCCACTCCCAGTCATCTAAAGATTCCCTACCATTTGCCGTTCCTAATGCCAAAGCCCTACGTAATACCCTAGAATTATGGCGATCGCTCCGTCCTCTAATACAGCGAGTTCCTTCTCCCACATCCTGGACTTTGGATGAAGAAGCAACGGTTCAATGGATTGCCGAAAACCGGCTTTGGTTACCCCAAAAGAAGCCACTCCAAGAACCCTGGTTGGAGTTAGCACTAGTTGTTGATGCAAGTTCTTCGATGCTAATTTGGCGACGCCATGTCTTGGAATTGCGGCGCTTATTGTCCCAGACTGGAGCCTTTCGAGATGTGCGAACCTGGAGTTTGGATGTTGATGCTCAGTTGTATCCTAAGCTAGGTGGAAGAGCCAATCAACAAGCACCTCGTAGTCCTGAAGAACTGATTGACCCTAGCCGACGGCGACTGGTATTAGTCGTAAGTGATTGCATTTCTGCCCGATGGCGGGAAGGTAAAGTAACAACGGCATTGAAGGTTTGGGCAGAAAGGGGAATCATGGCACTGGTACAGATGTTACCTGAGTGGTTATGGAATCGAACTGCTTTATTCGAGGTTCCCAAAGTCCGACTTTACAGCCTGAATCCGGGCATAGTCAACCAAGAATTAACGGTTGTGCGGCGAGATATCTGGCGCGACGAAACGGGTGAGCGAAAAAAGGAGAGGGGAAACGAGTCAGTAGACGCGGAGACGCGGGGACGCGGGGACGGGTCGAATGGAAATCCCACGCAAAATTTCGTTCACCCTGCCCAAGACATTAGAGTACCTGTGTTAACCCTAGACCATAAAATTACCGCTCTTTGGAGCCAATTGGTGGTAGGCAAAGGAGATGCGGGAGCGCCAGGTTTTCTCTTTTCCTCAGACAAACCGTTGTCTTCTGTGGAGGAGGAGGATTCGACTAAGGAGCCTTTGACAGCGCAGGAGAGGGTACAAAACTTCCGAGTCTTTTCTTCCCCAATGGCTCGTCGCTTAGCTGGACTCTTAGCAGCTTGTCCTTTGGTGAGTTTACCCATCATCAGCATGATTCAGGATGCCATGAAACTCCCAACCCAGCAAGTACATGTAGCCGAGGTATTACTCAGTGGACTGTTTAAGTTAGCTACTCCCATTGAAGCCCAAACCAATCCTGATGAAATCGAGTACAAGTTTTACGAGGAAGAAATCCGTCGGATTTTATTAGATTCGACCCCCGTAACCGATACCTTCAGGGTTCTGTCGCAGTGGATTGATCAGCGGTTGGGCATATCGATAGAGACATTCATGGCTATCATCAAAGAACCCAAAAAATATCCAGACTTAGCAGAGTCTGTTCAACCGTTTGCTGAGGTTGCTATTGAAGTTCTCAAGCGGCGAGGAGGCATGTATGCCGGATTGGTCAAACCCAGATCCCTGCAAGAATTTGCATTTAAGGTGGCAACTATTGAGTTTGGAGGTATAGGAAAGCGGGGAAGCAAAGAACCGACAGTTAAGTATTATCAACAAAAAGCTTGGCAGTTTACCGAAGAATTAGGGGGGGGAATTGAACTGGAGATGGTTGCTATTCCCGAAGAAAGCTTTGTCATGGGTTCTCCAGAAACAGAAAAGGCTCATACTGCTTATGAAAGTCCGCAGCATCAAGTTACGGTTAAATCTTTCTTTATGAGTAAATACCCAATTACCCAAGCACAATGGAAAGCTGTAGCTGCTTTGCCGTTAGTCAACCACGCACTCAAGCCTGAGCCATCTAAATTCCCAGGCGAAAACCGACCTGTTGAACGAGTATCTTGGTATGATGCGGTAGAGTTTTGCGAGCGCCTCTCTCAAAAAACTGGCATGAGGTATCGGTTACCCAGTGAAGCTGAGTGGGAATATGCTTGTCGAGCCAAGACAACTACTCTGTTTCATTTTGGTGAGAAAATTACATCAGAACTAGCCAACCATAACAGGATTTATGGAGAAACAACTCCAGTGGGCCGTTTTGGCGTAGCAAATGCCTTTGGACTCTATGATATGCACGGGAATGTTTGGGAGTGGTGTGTAGACTCTTGGCATGGCAACTATCAAGGTGCGCCAAAGGATGGCAGTGTCTGGGAGCTTGACAATCCTAGGGGTTCTCGTATATTGCGAGGGGGTTGCTGGTTAAATGAACCTGAAAAATGTCGTTCTGCATATCGCAACAACTTTTCTCCGGACGACAGGCAGGGGCAATCTATCGGTTTTCGAGTTGTTTGTGAGAATTAGGTGTTAGGTGTTAGGTGGTAGGTGTTTTAAAGAGAGAAGAAGTGGAAAATTCCCTAACACCTATTACTGGCAGGATGCCAGTTCCACAATACTTATTACTGACAGGATGCCAGTTCCACAATACTTATTACTGGCAGGATGCCAGTTCCACAATACTTATTACTGGCAGGATGCTAGTTCCACAATACTTGTTACTGGCAGGATGCCAGTTCCACAATACTTATTACTGGCAGGATGCTAGTTCCACAATACTTGTTACTGGCAGGATGCCAGTTCCACAATACCTATTACTGGCAGGATGCCAGTTCCACATAACAGCTATTTGTCTACTTCTGTTACACGCCAACTTAACTTTAAGTTAATCCAAAAATTCCAAAGAGTGACTGCCGCGATCGCTATTAGGTTGGCGAGGAGGTAGTGGACTCCTAGGATGTTAAATAACAAATTCAATAGTAGGACATTGAGAACTAAACCTACTAAACAAACAATATTGAACTTTAATAACCGCTTGAGGCTTTTCCCCCATCCTCGCTGTTGACGGGCTAAGTCCCTAAAAGTCCAAGCATCATTCCAGGTAAAGTTATTAATAATAGCCACTTCCGCAGCAATAATTTTACTACGGGTTAGTCCCCAAGCTAAAGTAGTAGGGTCATGGAGTAAATAAAGCACACTCATATCCACAAATACCCCAGTTAAACCAACCAAACCAAAGCGGATAAATCGCTTAATGGGAAGGGGAATGCGCTGTCGGAGCCTGCCAATTCTGCCTAGGGAAAGGCGCAACCGTATTAAGTGGTGCAGATAATCTAGATAATGTTTCCAGCTAACCTTGCTCTTCCCTGCTTGACGCTCTTGAAAAACGTACCCAACTTCCGCAATTTGCTTAATATTTCCCCTAGCCAGCACCTCAATTAAAATTTTGTAACCAAGGGGATTAAGGTCTTGTGGGTTAATTGCACTATGATGTACTAGAAAGTAGCCACTCATGGGATCGGAAACTCTACCCAAAACATTAGGCAGGATGACTAATCCTAATAACTGAGCTCCTCTAGATAAGAAACGGCGGATCATGCTCCAATCAGAAACCCCACCATCTGCAATATGACGACTAGCAACTGCCAAATCAGCTCCCTGTTCGATGGCACTCAGCAGTTTTAATAATATTTCTGGTGGATGCTGCAAGTCCCCATCAATGACTCCCAATATTTTACCCTTCCCTACCTGCCACCCTTGTATCACTGCGGTGGATAATCCTCGTTCATCCTGACGGTGTATTACCTGTAACTGGGGATATTCGGGCACAAGTGACTGGGCAATTTCCCAGGTACGGTCTGGACTATCGTCATCGACTACAATTAGTTCGTAGTTATGGGGTATAACTTCGTTGAGCAAATGGCTCAGTGTCCTGACTAGATCTTTGATATTTCTACTTTCGTTGTAGGTAGGAATCACCAAGCATAAGTAACAATCTACTGAATGAGTATGGTCATCTGCCATAGGTATTAGGTATTAGGTATTAGGTATTAGGTATTAGGTGGTAGGTGGTAGGTGAT
>JAAHHL010000213.1 GCA_010672185.1 Caldora sp. SIO3E6
GTATTTGTTTGAGATAATCAATTAAACTATTATCCATAATTTCTCGGACTATCTGCCCAAAAAGAGAGTTTTCTGACTAGATAGCTTTAATATAGTCCTTCTTTCTCAAAAATGAAACAGCCCTGCCACCAGGAGAGGGGAGCCAGAGTTTCTTGTTCCTCCTTCCCTTGCAGGGAAGGGGGTTAGGGGGTTAGGTTGCTCTCCAGTTTTTGGGATAATTAACTCAATGTGCGCGATTACTACGCTGTAAGCCAGTGTATAAAAGGACGTAGTAAACGCCTAATACTGGACTAACTAGATATGAGAAAGTCCCTGAGACAACTGGAGATAAAACTGAACCTGTCTCCACTCCGAGATTTGCTATAACTAAAAAGCTGATAAGAAAAACTGGTATAACAAGTGCTAAAGAAACCGCTAATGAAGCCCAAAAAATAGACCACCATCGTCCCGCTGTTAACTCCCAACTCAACTTAATTACTTCAATTACTGAACAATCTTCTATGACAATTGCACAGGAAATAAAACCTAGGCGAATACTCAAATATATACCAGGAATAATTAGTAAAATGAAAGCAGGAATAATTAGTAAAATGAAAGCAGGAATTAAGATAATCACCAGCAAAATTAGTCCAAAAAGCAACCGTAAATATTTACTTGCAGCATATTCAAAAGCATCAGCTACGCTGATGTGGTTTTGGTTTAAATACCGATAGATATAAATAATTGTTGCTCCTAATATTAGAGGCGGTAGGATGAGATAATAGATGATACTGAGAATGCTGTTTATTGGGTATGGCAGGAAGTTAATCAATAAAACAAAAATTATGTCTGGAGAATTCAAAAGCAAAAGTGAGCCATAGATAGGACTAACATTGCCTAAGGAGTCTTTGAACAATCGCCCAGGATTTATGGATACGGTATTCATAATGAAGTCACTCTAATTTGGAATTTCCTCAAGACCAACTGATATCAAGTTCGGATAATCACTTATAATTCCCTTCTCCCTTGCAAATTTTTTTCTTACCTTCTGCCCTCTGCCTTCTGACTTGAAAGAGACACGGGGACGCGGGGACGCGGGGACGCGGAGAGAAGGATTTTCATGCATGGTGATGAAAAAAAATTTTTTCATCGGGACTGCCTTATTGCAACCGAAGTGTAAGTATTCAACCGAACTTGATATAGCAACCGCCAAGGCGATTAGGACAAGGGGATGGCAGCCCCTTGTTAACTGAGAATGTCTTAACCGCCCTGGCGACTGCTATATTAACCCCCATCATTATCTTACGATAATAGGCAAAAACGAGCGTGATCACCGCATAACTTTGAATAACTTAAAATTTATTGAGCTTTATTAGGGTGGGCAATGACCCACCCTAAAATCATTACCTCACTCCCGCAGGCATCCCCAAAATATCTTCAATCTTTGGCATTTCCTCCAACGGAATCACCCTTCCTTCATCCTCAAACCCAGCAATTTGATCGAAATTCAAATACCGATACAAATCACCGGCAAAGGGATTAATCTTCTGGGCAACAATTGACTGATATTCTTCAACTGTGGGAATCTTTCCTAGCAAGGCACAAACTGCTGCTAATTCTGCTGAACCGAGATACACTTGTGCACCTTTCCCCATACGGTTATTGAAGTTACGGGTAGAAGTAGAAAACACTGTGACCCCATCTTCAACTCGTGCCTGATTACCCATACAGAGGGAACATCCCGGCATTTCTGTTCGCGCACCAGCGGCGGCAAATATGCCGTACATACCTTCTTCCCGCAGTTGCTTTTCATCCATCCGAGTAGGAGGACAAATCCACAGTCGTACTTTTACTGGTCCTGCACCTTCTAACACTTTGGCAGCAGCGCGGTAATGTCCGATATTAGTCATACAAGAACCGATGAATACTTCATCAATTTTGTCCCCAGCACATTCGGACATTAACTTAACATTATCCGGGTCATTTGGTGCAGCTACAATTGGCTCAGTGATTTGGTTCAAATTTACTTCGAGCACATCTGCATATTCTGCATCCGTATCAGGGTCGAGTAACTGAGGATTCGCCAACCACTCTTCCAGCTTGGCGACACGACGCATAATAGTACGGGCATCTTGATAATCCCTCGCTACCATATTTTTTAATAGCGCCACATTGGAACGAAAATATTCCGCCACTGTCTCTACACCGAGTTTAATGGTGGAACCAGCACAAGACCTTTCTGCTGTAGCATCGGTGAGTTCAAAAGCTTGTTCTACCTTCAAATCTGGTAAGCCTTCCATCTCCATAATCCTTCCGGAGAAGAGGTTTTTCTTATTCTCTTTGGCGACAGTTAGCTTGCCTTGTTGAATAGCGACATAGGGAATAGCATTGACGATATCTCGTAGAGTTACTCCTGGTTGTAACTCCCCTGTAAACCTTACTAATACGGATTCCGGCATATCCAGGGGCATTACTCCCAGTGCCGCAGCAAATGCCACTAACCCAGAACCGGCGGGGAAAGATATGCCTAGGGGAAAACGGGTGTGGGAGTCACCACCAGTTCCCACTGTATCCGGGAGTAACATCCGGTTTAACCAAGAGTGGATAATACCATCTCCAGGACGCAGGGCAACACCACCGCGAGTTGCGAAGAAATCCGGTAATTTTTTGTGGGTATTGATATCAACTGGCTTGGGATAAGCTGCTGTGTGGCAGAAACTCTGCATTACCAAATCTGCGCTAAAACCGAGACAGGCAAGTTCCTTGAGTTCGTCACGGGTCATCGGGCCTGTGGTATCTTGAGAACCAACAGTAGTCATAATCGGTTCGCAAGAAGTACCAGGACGAACACCCGGTAAACCGCAGGCTTTGCCCACCATTTTTTGGGCTAAAGTAAAGCCTTTGCCCGTATCCTCTGGCATTTGGGGACGGATAAACAGTTGGCTCGGTTCTAAACCCAAAGCTTCGCGGGTTTTATCTGTCAGGGAACGCCCAATTAGTAAGGGTATACGTCCTCCTGCGCGAACTTCATCTAGAATGGTATTGGGTTTGAGGGTAAAAGTGGAAATAACTTCTCCCTCTTCGTTAGTGATTTCACCTTTGTAGGGATGGATCGTAATTACCATACCGGTTTCCATCTTGGTGACATCACATTCGATGGGCAAAGCACCAGAATCTTCCGCAGTGTTAAAGAAAATGGGAGCGATCGCACTGCCTAAAATATATCCTCCTGCCCGCTTATTGGGAACGAAGGGAATATCTTCACCAATATGCCAAAGTAAGGAATTAATTGCTGATTTGCGAGATGAACCAGTACCTACAACATCCCCAACATAAGCTACAGGATACCCTGTTTCTTTGAGCTTGGCAATGGTTTCCAGAGCTCCTGGCATCCGGGACTCCAGCATCACCGTTCCGTGTAAGGGAATATCCGGGCGAGTGGTAGCATGAGGTGCAGGAGATAAATCATCAGTATTCGTCTCTCCTGGAACCTTAAACACAGTTACTGTAATTGCTTCCGGCAACTTGGGACGACTGATAAACCAAGCAGCATTAGCCCAAGCATCGATTACCTGCTTAGCATAGGGATTGATCTCAGATAGGGTAAGGACATCATTGAAGGCATCAAATACCAGGAGAGTTTTACTCAGGGCATTGGCTGCGGCTGCGGCTAAAGGTTGCTCCGGAGATTTGAGCAGTTCCACCAGGGATTGTACATTATAGCCTCCAATCATGGTTCCCAAGAGGTCGATAGCACCTTGAGGAACTAGCAAAGGACTAGTAATCTCCCCTTTAGCGATCGCAGTTAAAAACCCAGCTTTAATGTAAGCTGCTTCATCTACTCCAGGAGGTATGCGATCGCGCAAAAGTCCGATTAAGGTTTCTTCTTCACCAGCGGGAGGATTTTTCAGTAGTTCACACAACTCGGTTGTCTGCTGGGCATTCAATGGTAGGGGGGGAATTCCCAAAGCGGCCCTTTCCGCTACTTGTTGACGATAAGATTCAAGCATGACAAATTTTTCCCGTGTTAACCTCTGTATTATTATTGTTACATTTCGTTGCCATAGCAAATGTCAGCGAATAACGAAATAGGCTTTAGGATTGATTTCAAATAGAGGAGGTATGTGGTCAATCAGGAGAGTTTCCAACTCTCCTGAGTGATCTTGAATCAGATCGTGTAGAAAATTTCTGCCAAGTTTACGGATTGAGGTTGAGGCACACTGAATGACTAAGGTAAGTGTTACCTCAAGCCTCAGGCACATTTTTAGAATAGACATCTGATACTCTTGGCTCAATGAACGAAGAACGCCCAAATGCCTATCTCCAGCTCATTAATCAACTCTTAGCTGGCAACAGTGGTGAGGAAATCGAGATTTTGAACGCTCACCCAGACTTGCTGGATGATGGCTTGGTGACGGCAATGTTACAGGAAGCAGCTAAACTGACGGGGCAAGGTAAGCTAGATGAGGCTAATCGGTTGATGAATCTGGCTGGTACAAGGCTTAGAGTAACTGCCTTAAAAGCCAAAGCAGATAGACTGTATAAGGAAGGACATCAACAGTATCAAAGTAGTCAATTTCAAGCAGCTTTGCAGTCTTGGCAAGAGTCATTGAAGATTGATGAAGAAATTGGTAATCAATGGAGAATTGCCGATTCTCTCAATGGTGTGGGACTAGCTTACTATTCTTTGGGGCAATATCAAGAGGCTATGAAATGCCATCAGCAGTCTCTGGAGATTAAACAGAAAATTGGTGATCTCTTGGGACAAGCACAGTCTTTGACTAATCTCGGCAATATTGACAATTCTTTAGGGAAATACCAGCAGGCAATTAATTACCATCAGCAGACTTTAAACATTGCTCAAAAAATTCCAGATGCTCTGAGCCAAGGGAATGCTCTGAACAATTTGGGGTATGTCTACATTAATCTAGGAAACTACCAGAAAGCAATTGAATATTGTGAGCAGAGCTTAAAAGTGGCTGAAAAAATTACCCACTCTTCACTCAAAGGAACCGCTCTGGGAAATTTGGGTAATGCCTACCATAGCTTAGGAAAGCATGAGCAAGCGATTGATTGTTACGAGCAGAGTTTAGAGATTTTCCAAAAAAATCAAGATCCTCAAGGTGAAGAACGTATTTTGGGAAATTTTGGTGGTATTTGCATTGACTTAGGTAAATATGAAAAGGCACTTGAGTACTACCAGGAAAATTTCAAGATTGCCCAAGCAATTCAAAATCCTAAAGATGAAGCTCTTGCTCTGGGAAATCTGGGTAATGTTTATATCAATCAAGGAAACTACCAGAAAGCACTTGCTTGCTATAAGCGTAGTTTAAAAATTGCTCTAAAAATCAAGGTTTCTCAAATAGAAAGTGCCGCTCGGAGATGTTTAGGTATTATCTTCAGTAACTTAGGAGACTACCAGAAAGCACTTAATTATTATCAGCATAGTTTGGAGATTGCTGAAAGAATCAAAGATCTCCAACTTCAAGGAAACATCCTGAATAATATGGGAAATGACTATACTAATTTAGGAAGCTACCAGCAAGCAATTGACTGCCATAAGCAAAGTTTAGAAATTGCTCAAAAAACTAAATACTCCAAACTGGAAAGCAATGCTCTAGGAAATTTAGGGAATGCCTACAGCAGTTTAGGGGAGTATAAGCAAGCACTTAAGTTCCAGGAACAGGGTTTAGCGAGTGCTCAAAAAATCAAGGTTCCTCAAGAAATAGCCATTGTTCTGGGAAATTTAGGTATTACCTATAATAGAATAGGAAACTACCAGAAAGCGATTGAGTGCTATCTGAAGGGTTTAGCGATAGCTCAAGAAATCAAAGACTTACAAACCCAAGCATATGCTTTGAGAAATCTGGGTATGATTTACAATAGCTTGAGAGAATACGAGAAAGCCAAGCAGTACTCTCAACAGAGTTTAGAGATTGCCAAGAAAATTCAAGAACCCAAAATAAAAGCAAATATTTTAGGAAATTTAGGTCATATTCATAGTAATTTAGGAGACCACAACAAAGCAATTGAATTGCATCATAAGAGTTTGGTAATTGCTAAAAATATTGAAGACGAGCGAACTCAAGCAATTGCTCTGATGGCTCTGGGAGATAACTATATTGATTTAGGTGAGGACGAGAAAGGTTGTGAATTTTATCAGCAAAGTTTAAAAATTACTCGCAGAATCAAGGATCGCCAAAATGAAGGAAGTACTCTGAACAATTTAGGACTGGCTCAACTGAAAATTGGCAAGTTTGTAGAAGCAGAAAAAACACTAAGAGACTGTGTTGAAGTTTGGGAATCTATTCGGGTAGGATTAGGCAGTGATGATGCGCATAAAGTATCAATTTTTGAAGGTCAAGCCAGATCCTACCGTACTCTACAAGAAGTTCTGATTGCTCAGAACCAAACTGATGCTGCCCTAGAAATTGCTGAGCGAGGTCGTGCTCGTGCATTTGTGGAATTATTGGCACAGCGATTATCTTCTCAATTTGACCAAGTTCCCATCCTTTCACTCAACCTTCAGGAAATTCAAGACATTGCTAAAAAACAGAATGCCACGCTCGTAGAATATTCGATTATCACTGATGATTCACGTTACCAATCAGAGCTCTTTATCTGGGTCATAAAACAGAATGGTGAAATTGCCTTTAAACAAGTTGACCTCAAACCCCTTAAGCAAAAAAATACCTCACTGTCAGACTTGGTTAGCCAAGTTCGTAAATCTCTGGGTGTTGAAGAGGAACTACACAGTGCTACACCAACAACTACCCAAGAGATTCCCCAATCCATCAAACATATCACCAAACCCTTACGGAAACTTCATCAGTACTTAATAGAACCGATCGCAAATCTCCTTCCAACTGACCCCGATGCCCATGTTATCTTCATCCCGCAAGGAAAACTATTTCTAGTTCCCTTCCCAGCACTGGAAGACGCTACAGGTAAATTTTTAATCCAACAGCACACGATTCTGACTGCTCCCTCCATCCAAACACTGGGATTAACCCGTCAGCAACAGCAATCTGTAGGAACAATTAACGAGTCACCCTTACGAGGTGAGGATGTATTAGTTGTAGGGAATCCGACAATGCCAACAATTCCTCTTAAGGAACCGCTTAAGCCATTAGAGCAGTTACCCAGTTCGGAAAAAGAAGCAATTGCGATCGCATCCCTCTTTTATACCGAACCTTTTATCGGCGAGGACGCAATCAAGGTAGACATTGAGAAACTGATGCCTGAAGTACGATTGATTCATCTAGCGACCCATGGTTTATTAGATGACATCAAGCAGTTAGGTATACCCGGTGCGATCGCTTTAGCTCCCTCCGAAGATGATAATGGTTTCCTCACTGCTGGAGAAATCCTAAAAATGAAGCTCAACGCGAAACTGGTTGTTCTCAGTGCCTGTAGTAGTGGTCAGGGTCGAATTACAGGTGATGGTGTAATCGGTTTGTCCCGTTCTCTGTTTGCTGCTGGTGTCCCCAGTGTAATCGTATCACTTTGGAAAGTGGGTGATTGCTCAACCGAATTTCTTATGACCGAATTTTATCAAAATCTCCGGCAAGGGATGAACAAAGCTAAAGCTCTATGCCAAGCTATGCTCACAACCATGGAAGATTTTTCAGGAGACCCTTCTAACTGGGCGGCATTCACCCTCATTGGTGAAGCTGATTAATTCGTACCAAAAATTTTTCTCTCAAATAAAACCTTAAATCATCAAAATCTCACCATGTCTCTCACACCTGAAACTGCACCATCTCATCAAGTAATCGAAGCCTTTTGTGAACTGCTATCACCAGCACGATATGTATTTTCCCAGAAAGATGCTCCTGCACTCTATGAACTAATTGATAACCTACCATCTGAGCAAGAAGCAATAGCTGAACAGCTTCTAAATTGGTGTCAACAGCGGCGTAAAGTGTTTAATTCTCTAAAATCTATTCTCAGCAAAAGAGGGCCTAACGAGTCCACTCCTCCTCCTAAACCTGAGGATTACAAGACGCATATCAAAAACAAGATGCGAGAAAACTATCCCGAGCCTACCCAGAATACCAATACTTCTCAGCAACAGTCAAACTCTAATCAATGAATGAGACACCCCTAGCTTGGAGGGTCGATTCTCCCAGCCTCTCCCTCTTTGCCTTCCATCTCCGTAATGATACCAATGGAATCAAGGATAACGCCAACCGACTCTGGGAGCAATGCCTTACCCTTGGGGAAGAGTCTGACATTCCCCTCCTTAAGTCCCTGAAAACAGCACTCCGCAGCTATACCTACAATCCAAAAGATAGTCAGTATCACTACACCCCAACTAATGAGGATCGAGAAGCAACGGAAGCTGAAAAACCCTACCTGGATGACTGGTTAGAATTAGTCAGACTCGATCCAAAATTAGATCAAGCTCGTCAGCTAAGTTTTCATGCTTTGGCTGGGAAAAATGCTCCTCGTATAATGGGTGAACTTTATCCCTTGCGAATTCATGATACCTATGCTCTTGATCTGACACTACGTTACCGCCAAACCCTAGACTTTACCCACCTCAGTTTACTCAATTCCTCCGAGCAAATCCGAGGCTCTCTGGGACAAACAATGCTATTGTTTACCAAGCCAGTTAATGTCCCAGAATCAGATTATCAAGAGTTTACTAACCAATGCGTCGCAGCGCTTCTGCCAAAAACAGCCAGTAATCTCAATCCCTCGTTTCAAGGGCAACTCTTCGGCAGTCCGATTTTTGAATATGAAGGGAAAGGAGAAAACCCCAGAGAAGGGCATCATCTTCTGGTGTGGTTAAACTCTCACCCTGAAACCTTACAACGTATTGGGCAAAGTGAGGCTTATCACGCCTTACTCAATTTGTTGTGCTGCCGTCATAAAATCCTCTTCGC
>JAAHHL010000214.1 GCA_010672185.1 Caldora sp. SIO3E6
CCTCAGCTCCCCCAGCTCCCTCAGCCCCCTCAGCCCCCTCAGCTCCCTCAGCCCCCTCAGCCCCCTCAGCCCCCTCAGCTCCCTCAGCTCCCTCAGCTCCCTCAGCCCCCTCAGCTCTACCTGCTTCTAACCCACCATTTTAGCTGTGTCACGCCAGTAGGGAAAAAAGAAGAGCCACGCCTTGCTGGTGGGAACAATTGAATCAGGTAATCGACGATAGAACCAGTTACTGGAAGGTTGAAGATAACTTTTTTATTAAGTTTTGTAACAAAAATTTTCACTGCGCATAAAACTACTCTCTTCATCCCAATAGATCTAGGTAACGGGACAATGTGTATTCAGTTGTCGAATTATAAGAACAATTACTTATTGCTCAAATTCAACTAAGTATAGCACAAAAAGTCCAAAAAATAGACTCTAGCCGTTTCTCAAATTGATCTAAAATGGCAAACTTGTTCACTCTAATTGAGCTACAACCATTGCAAATTAAGACTTTTCTCGATCTTTGTGTTCCTCTGAAGCAGAGTAATTTAGTACTAATGAACTTATTTGATGTTCGATTTCAGGACTTAATTGTAAAAATAATCAAACTTATCGACCAAAGAAAATACATTTACAAGGTGATTGCACTTGTAGCATATTGTTAACCTGGGTTAGATTAAAAGTAGGGACACTCAGATAAATCAAGGGAAGCTACCGCCCAATATGGTTTTCGGAAGTCCCTATCCCTCAAACAAAAACATGGAGAGTGGAGAGTTCGAGTTGGTGTGTATCGGCTTAAATTTTGTGTTTGAGTCAGCAGGGGTGAATGTATTATGATTATTGCTCAAAGAGAAAAAAAATTATTTCTTCAGCAGCTAGGGGGGAGCAAATCAGGCTCTGAGCTTGATTCTAGAGGTTCAGGTCGCCCACCGACATTCGAGGACCCCCCGGAACCGACCAAAGAGCCTACCAGTCGTCCGATGCCGGACGAAACCTTTGTTGAACCCAAACCTATAGAGAAAACACCTTCAAGTAAGCCAACTCGTAACTATCATGATAAGCGGGATAGGGCTAAAAATCAGCGTAGATGGTGGCAAAAAATTGTTGAAGTTTTCAACTTCCCAGGTAGTACTGAGCACAATCTTGATACTTCTTGGCTTTTAGCTGTAGCCAATGATGGGATGCTAGATCATCAGACTACAACAGTAAACTCGGATACCCCACTCAACACCCCTGTACAGAGTGACACACCAAAGAATACTGTTATTGCTGATGGCACAGATGTTAACAAGGTATGCCTAGAAATGGAGGCTGTGGTGTCGATGCCGACATCTACTCCTCCATATCCCGTTGAGGAAACAGAAACCGCAACTCCTATTGCTGAATTGGTTCTCCAGGATGTCGAGATTGACTTCACCGAATCTGATGAACTTCAATTTAATACAGCTGTTGAGGAAGAGCAGTTTGTTGCGGATGCTGTGCTTGATGAAATTCTTGTTGAGAGCGATCGCTTGGAAGCACTAAATAGTGATGATAATCCTAGTCTCGATGATGTTAACAATCGAGAAATTATTAACATCAGTCTACAGGAAACTAATGAAATAGTTGCTGAGCAACCTCAGACTGAGCAAGCGACTGAGCCCAATGTAGCTGAGAGTCAGACTAATGAAAACACTAACCAAGGTGACTCATCTGTTTTAGAGGAGGAGCCCCAGGTTCCGGTAGCACCGCCGATTTCCGAGGAGGAGTCCCAGGTTCCGGTAGCACCACCGATTTCCGAGGAGGAACCCCAGGTTCCGGTAGCACCACCGATTTCCGAGGAGAAACCCCAGGTTCCCATCGAACCACCGATTTCCGAGGAGGAGCCTCAGGTTCCGGTAGCACCACCGATTTCCGAGGAAGAGCCCCAGGTTCCCATCGAACCACCGATTTCCGAGGAGGAGCCACCGGATAAAACCGATGACAATATTATTGATGCATCCGGCGGCAATAAGACAATTGTTGTCGAAGCAGGAGAAAAGGTAGTTATTACTAACTTCACCGGTATTGGCACTGGTACTAACCCGTCACAAACTATCCTGGAAGAGTTAGATACCGTTCAGTTTATTGGTGAGGGGTTGGCAGCAAAGTCCTTGCGATTGCGGCAAGAGGGTGAGGATGTGCTCCTCTCTTTTGAAGGTGACACTTCTGGTACTACTGTTGTGTTGCAAGGTGTTCAACTTGAGGATATTGATAATATTCCCTTTAATGAGGAGCACTCTGTCTTTGTGGGCAATATTATCTTTAATGATGATGTCGTCATGGAGGACAGTTTTGATGTCTTTGATGCTGAATCGAATCACCAAAGTGTTTTTCGTCTTAATACAGTTACCTTCCTTAATGATTTAGATAATCATGTCCAAGGCTTCGATGATTCTGAGGATGTGATTAATGCTGGAGAAGGTAATGACAGACTAGAAGGATTGAGTGGTAACGATATCTTAAGGGGAGAGGCAGGAAATGATACTTTATTGGGAGGTTTAGGCGATGACATATTAGTCGGTGGTTCAGGGGATGATTTATTGAATGGAGGAAGCGGCAGTAATACATATACTGGTGGTGCAGGCAATGATCAATTTATCCTTTCTGAGGTGAGCAGCAACGTAATTACTGACTTTACTAGCGGCGAAGATCAGTTAATACTAGCTGACAATTTACCCATAAATGATCTACAGATCACATTAGGGACTTCTAGCGACAATGGAAGCTCCACCATTATCTCTAGTCCTGAAGGACATATTTTAGCAATACTATCGGATGTCCATCCAGACAGTATTAGCCAGTCGGACTTTGGTTTCCTCAACGATACTTTCAACTAAGTCTCCAGCTACTTTTGGTCAATGGTATTATTTATGAACAACAGGGAATCGAGGCTTAATTCTTTCTTGCGGCGTTGGCGATTCCATTCAGAAAAGTCAAAGGCTTCAGAAGAATTAATTAATCACCTTCGCTACCTTAAAAGTGAAGGTGCCTCCTTGGGCAAAAACGGCGATTATACTACTGCTAAGGCAACTTTGAGTTATGCTTTAGAGCAGGCATCGCAGTATCCAGAACTCGCTTCCCTGCAATCACGAATTCTCCATGAGCTGGGTGTTCTAGAAGCTGCTCAAAAACACCCGAAGTCAGCTAGAGATTTCTTTCGCCAAGCTCTCAAGCTCGAAAGTAAGTTGGGGGAAGAAATTGCCCAATCTATTACTTTACTTCACTTAGCAAGCCTAGAAACAGAACAGCAGCTGTTTTCCCAGGCTATCGCTATTTATCAGCAAGCACTAGCTTTGCAAAGAAAGAATCATGATAATTATGGGTGTGCTTTAACCCTTCATCATTTGGCTGACTTGTATGCACGTACAGGAAATGCAGCAACGGCTATTGCTCTCTACGAGCAAATACGAATTTCTGAAGTCTATGGCAATAACCCCAGTGCTAAGGCAGCAGCTTTGCATCAGTTGGCGATGCTTAAATGCAGTCAAAATGAGTTTGAAGATGCTCTAGTTTTATATCAAGAGGCGTTGGAGGTGGAGGAAAGTATCAACAATCCCTCTGGTAAAGCAGCTACTCTTTGCCAGATGGCAAAGATATATGAGCGGCAGAATTTGCTAGATCGAGCTTTAACTTTGTATCAAAATTCATTGAAGCTAACAGCAGACAACCCCTTGGAGCAAGCTTCGACTTTGCACCAGATAGGTGGTGTTAAGGCAAAACAGGGCAATTTTGATGAAGCGATTGGGATATATCAAAAATCCTTAGAACTGAAGGCCAATCAAGGAAGTTCTTATAGTATAGCTGTAACTTTGGCGAAGCTGGGTAAGCTGCAAGCAGAGTGGCAAGGGGAATTTCCAATAGCACTGAAGAATCTACGTCAAGCAGTTATGCTGCTTCAGCAGGTAAATACTTCTGAAGCCCAAGCTGTTGGTGAAGTGATTACTCGTGTTGAAAAATTGGCTCAGGGAAATACAGGTTGAACTCAGTTTCATGATCTTTCTCAAAAATATTCATATATCTACTGTGGAACTGGCATCTTGCCAGTTTCATCCCTAAAGTCTCTTATACCTCAGGGGGTGGCAAGACAGTTGAAAAGTAGTCAGGGTGTGGGGTCTAGGGTGTAGGGAAAAAGATTCTCAACTAATGCATTTTATGAACAATCAAAGAGCACAGAAGAGATTTTACGTTATTTTAGCGATATTTACGACATTAGGGACAATCATCCTTAACTTATTGTCCAGTCACATCTACGAAGAATATATAAAAAATTTTTTCTCTTCACTAAAAAATAACCATAATTGGCTATTCTTCTTATTTTTAATTTTCTTGATTATCCTTATTTATGCTAGATATGAATTTTTGTCTAGCAACACGGGTACAGGCTCTTCAACTGCTGACAAAAAAAAACAGGCACTTGCCATACTGAGAAGATCTAGTTATAGCCCCCATCCTTCAATGGATAGTGAAAAATTCAAGGGAAGGGAAGAAGATATTGAAAAATTGCATCAAGGTCTTAACCAGAGCCAGATCTTTGCCCTTTTAGGTATGCCAGGAGTAGGGAAAAGTGAGCTAGCAATGCAGTATGCTCATAATCAAAATTATCGCAAAAGCTATGCAGGCATTATTTGGCTTAGTTTAACCGAGGAAAATTATATAGATTCCCTCAGAAGGGTGACAAAATTGCTCTTTGCACCGGAGTTAGAGCTAGGAGATAACCACAGTGCGAGGGAATGTTGGGCACAATGGTTAAGATTTAACAAACCCATACTCGTTATTTTTGATGATTGTCGCAATTTCGAGGAATTACAGGATGATTTACCTAGCCAAGATTATATTAAAGTACTGATCACTTCTTCTCAATCTAGATCTGGTTCTTACGTTAACAATTATCACAGGGTTGAAACTCTATCAGAAACAGCAGCTATTGAACTCTTGAAAAGTCACCTTGAGCCTAAGCTAGCTGAGCAAGTTGAGACAGCAATACAGCCAGTCAAAGACTTGTGCCAGGAACTAGGACATTTACCAATTGCTTTAGTCGCAGCAAGTCGTTATATTCAAGATTTTGGGGAATTTAGACGTTTACAAAAGCTTCTTCGGGCTGATTCTGGGAAATTCCTTGACCAAGAAACCTTGTCAGTATGGGATATCAATGATGATAGTGACCAAGAGGTACAGAATCTACTGGATAAGACTCTGAATATCTATGATCAGCTTTGGCATGACTTATCAGCAGCGGAAAAAAGACTAGCTTACTGTTTAAGTTTTTTTAGTCCAGGTCAAATTCCTGGCTTCCTTATTGATGAATTTGCAGAAATTATTGCCAATTCAATTAACTTTGACTACCCAACCAGTATCAGGTACGGCTTTAAAAAACTCTGGGAGAGATATCTAAGTAGCCCGACCGATAGAGAAAATCAGTTTAGTCAAGATTTCAGGCAGGAAATAATCATCATAAACTTACATCCTATGGTCAGAATTTTCTTTAAGCGTAAGCGACGAGAGTTTGTTAACCAATTAGAAAACCAGTCAATAGAGAACTCGGAAAGAGATTTTTGCTACGTCATGGCAAAAATTGCCAGAGATCTTCCTCAATATGCCCATCGCAGTGCTATTTACTTAATGCAGAATTTGATTGTTCCCCAGATAGAAGTTGCTGTTACCTTAATTATCTCTAACGCTCCTGCATCGGCAACTTGGTTCGATGGCACTGACAATGATGAGGAGGCAGTAACTTTACTCGACCCTTTTATGGGATTAGTCAAATTCTATAGGCGTAACGGGGAATTTCGTCAAGCAATCAATTGGCAAGAAAGATGTCAAGAATTTTTAAGAGACGCATTTGGTGAAACAGATCTACTTTATCTTCGTTGCCTCAATAACCTAGCTTGCCTGTATGATGAGGAAAAGTACTACCAAAGAGCACTGTACTCAGCAACCAATAATCTAGGGAAAAATCACCAACTTACAGGTTTGATACATAGCAATTTTGGTATCTTTTACTATGGAACGAAGAGAGATTATCAACGTGCAAGGGAACAATTTGAAGCAGCTGTAGGAATTTACGACTCCTGCGCCGCCTCATCCCAGGATGGTTATCGTAAGAAGATTCTGTGCCAGTTAGATTTAGCTCAAGCAGAATGCCACTTAGCTAACTTTGAAGCCGCAGAGAACTTTTATTTATCTCCAGAACTACAGAGATTTAAGGAAGAGCTTCAATCGTCAGATAGCCAAAAGGCTCAGACTGATTACTCTCAGATAAAATATGACCTAGCAGAATTTTACTACCTCCGAGCATTGTCAAATTATGCCACAGTGGATTTGCATCGTGCGGCTCAGCATTCTCGCCAAGCTTTGGCAATACGAGAGAAATACCAAAAAGAAGAAATTCTCGTTGCCCATAGTCTTCTGCAACTAGCTCGAATTTCTGCAAGACAAAACCAACTGCAGGAAGCTAAAGCATATTATGCAAGAGCTTTACCAATTTATCAAGCAGACCCCCAGACATCGGATACATTATGGCCTAGTGCTATTGAGGAGTATAATAAGTTGTTGAGTCAACATCGTCAGCTCTATTTTTTCCACTATGGTCGTTGGTTACAAGAGAAAGGTAAGAGAGCGTAATATCAATTCCGGCTACATTGGGATAATATTCATTCTGGTTGGGGCGCACCGACGTGCGCCCTACCAGTATCTATGTTTCCTAACCTAAGTGCGTAGTGCTATATCAATCCAAATTGGGATAATATTCATTCTGGTTGGGGCTCTCGCATTTGGGCGATAACTCAACCATATCAACCCAAATATATCAATCCAAATGCTTCGCCCTTCCGGCATTTAGGTAAAAGTTTTGTACCCAAAGATTGTAGTGCGAGCATCCTGCTCGCTTTTATGTTGTAATTATAGGAAGCATTTTGTTCGCTTTGGTGTGATTCTAGGGAGCAAGATGCTCCCACTACTAAAAAAGTTAAAAAAGAGCTCCAGCAATCATCCCCGCTAGTAAAACAAAGCCAATCCCGACATTTTGGCGAAAAATTTCACCATAGACTGTTCGAGGAATCTCTGGTTGGCGCAGTCGGATATATTGCCAAACCCACACGACACTAGCAATACTCAACGCAATCCAAAAACCAACTTGTAACTGCATCACGAAGCCTAGTCTGACTAGGCAAGTGGCAGCACCAGCAAAGAAAATTACCACTGCTAACGGGGCATAGTCTCCGAAAAACAGGGCACTGGAATTTACCCCAATTTTCTGGTCATCTTCCCGGTCTGGCATAGCATAAACTGTATCAAAGCCTAAAGTCCACAGTACAGTCGCTCCCCATAGTAGCCAGGTAGCTGGTTCCAAACTAGTGGTTACTGCACTCCAACTAATCAGTACCGCAAAACCCCAGGCTAAGGAAAGCACTAATTGAGGTACAGGAAATACCCGTTTCGCTGAGGGGTAAAAAACGATTACCGGTATCGCCGCAACACATAGCCAAAAAGTAAAAGGATTGAGATACAAAGCGAGTACCCCAGCACAACTCATCGCCACTAGGGCAATAACTATGCCCACTTGGATGGAAAGAGCACGGGAAGCAAGAGGGCGATCGCGAGTTCTTGCTACTTGAGGATCAATATTACGATCCCAGAGGTCATTGATCACACAACCAGCGGCACTAGTTACCAAACTACCCAGAATAATTACTCCTACTAATGGTAAGGGTGGCTTTCCCGCTGCCGCCAAAAACACTGCCCAGAGGGCTGGAACCATTAAAATTAGGCGTCCCGCTGGCTTATCCCAACGCAATAGTCGCAGGATGGTTAGCCAGGGGGATTCTGGTGGACGTTGCTCCTGAGTCAGCATTTGACATCCTCACCGGGCTTTCAGACCCATTTTTTTCGATGAACAATTGGTCTCTATTTTAAGATATCTTTGTTTATAGGGTTTTGGTTGGCATATTGTAACCCTAATTACACTGACTATGAATTCAGCTGCACGAGAGAGTTCCTCGACTATTACTACTACCCCAGACAAGCAAGAGCGCATTCTTGCTGCTATTGATATTGGAACCAACTCTATTCATATGGTAGTGGGGCGGATTAACGCCACCCTACCAGCATTTACTATTATTGCGAAAGAAAAGGATACAGTACGGTTAGGAGAACGAGACCCCAAGACTCGTGATTTGACACCAGAAGCTATAGAACGAGCGATCGCGACTTTGCGGCGTTGTCAAAAACTAGCACAAAGCCTCAAGGCGGAGCAAATTGTGGCGGTAGCTACCAGCGCTGTGCGAGAGGCTCCCAATGGGCGAGCTTTTTTACAACGAGTCGATACAGAATTAGGCTTATTTGTCAACCTCGTTTCTGGACAAGAAGAAGCACGGCAGATTTACCTAGGTGTCTTATCGGGAATGGAGTTTAATAGCCAACCCCATATCATTATTGATATTGGGGGTGGTTCCACAGAATTAATTTTAGGAGATGGTCACAAACCCCGTACTCTGAGTAGTACGAAGGTAGGAGCAGTGCGTCTTACCGCTGAATTTATTACTACCGACCCCATCAGCAACCTGGAATTTCAATATTTACAGGCTTATGTTAGGGGAATGCTAGAGCGACCAATTGAGGAAATTCAAGCTAATCTAGAAGTTGGTGAACAGCCTCGTTTAGTGGGAACTTCTGGTACGATCGAAACCCTAGCAATAATTCATGCGAGAAAGAGCCTAGGCACTGTACCCAATCCCCTCACTGGTTACGAGTTAAGTCGCACAGACCTCAAAGGAATAGATCGGAAGACGTAGTTTTACATCGGGCTGTTGA
>JAAHHL010000215.1 GCA_010672185.1 Caldora sp. SIO3E6
GAGTAAAGCCAGAAAACTTATCCAACAAGACCAAGTAGTTACCCTCTTTGGCGGTTGGAATTCTGCTTGTCGCAAAGCAGTCTTACCTGTGTTAGAAGAGTTAAACGCTCAACTTTGGTATTCCTCACAGTACGAAGGATTAGAAAACTCCAAACATATTTTTTACATTGGCTCTTGTCCTAATCAACAAGTAGAACCCGCTGTGAGTTGGTTGCTGAAAAATCAAGGTCAACGCTTCTACCTGTTAGGGTCAGACTATGTTTTTCCGCGAACGGTTAATAAACTAATCCAAGCCCAATTAAAACAGCAGGGAGGCATAGTAGTTGGGGAAGATTACTTGCCCTTGGGAATTCAAGACTTTAGAACCACTATCACCAGAATCAAGCAACAAGCCCCTGATGTGGTTTTCAGCACAATTAATGGTGATAGTAACCTTGCTTTTTATCGCCAGTACCAAGAGTTAGGTTTAACAGCAGATGAGATTCCCATCATGGCAGTAAGCGTGGCAGAAGAAGAACTCCAGAGAATAGGAGATGTTGCTCAAGGTCACTATGCTAGTTGGACCTATTTCCAGAGTTTAGACACATTCAACAATCAGCAATTTGTCAGGAACTTTCAGCGTCGCTATGGAGCACAAAGAGTCACTTCTGATCCTATTGAAGCTGCCTATTCCCAAGTCTACCTCTGGAAACAAGCCGTAGAATTAGCCCAGTCTTTTGAGGTTAACAGAGTCCGGGTAGCAGCTTATGGGCAAAGCTTTGAAGCCCCTGGTGGATGCGTTTCCATTGAGCCCAATCACCATGTAGACAAAATTTCCCAAATTGGGCGGATTTTAGCCACAGGACAGTTTGAGATCGTTAAAACTAGTAACAATTTGATTAAACCTCTACCCTGGTTAGGGGTGGAAGAAATGAATTTCCATAGCTCACCGATTGTCATGGATTTACTGGGGGAAGTTTCTCGGAAAATGTGGCAGTTAGGGAAAAAGTCCCAGAAACTAGAAACAACAACTATGAGACTATACCAAGAGATTGCCCAACGAGAGCAAGTAGAAGCAGTACTCCGTGAATCTGTCAGCGAAGCAGCCCGTAACGCGGCAGAATTGAAAGCGCTTTTTGCAGCAATGAAGGATATTATTCTCGTACTTAATGCTGAGGGACGCTATCTCAAAATAGCACCAACTAATCCCAAATTACTGTACAAACCAGCTGACGAATTGATCGGCAAAACCTTACACGAAGTTTTTGCACCAGCTCAGGCTGATACCTTTTTAGGTTACATCAGAGAGGCTCTAACAACCCAACAAACCATTAATACGGAATACAACCTGACTATTAGAGGGCAAGAAGTTTGGTTTGCTGGCAGCATTTCACCTATTGCTACAGACTCAGTTATTTTTGTAGCGCAAGATATTACGGAGCAAAAGCTAGCAAGGGAAGCATTACAACAGGCGAAAGCTGAGCTAGAGCAACAATTTGCAGAACGAACAGCTGCTCTGATAGCATCCAATGATCAACTGGTGGCGGAGGTGGCGGAACGAACCTTAGCTGAAAAAGCTTTACGAGCAGCGAAAGATCAGTTGCAGGCTATTTTGGAAGCTGTACCAGGGATTGTTTCTTGGATTAGCTCCGATTTAAAGTACCTGGGAGTCAATCGGCAATTAGCTGAAACCTTCAATATGCCCCAAGAAGCTTTCATTGGTCAAGATATTGGTTTTTTAGAGGCTAGTTCCGAGTTTAATCAATTAGTAAAAAAGTTGTTTGCTAGTCCGGAGCGAGACGCTTATCGAGAAGTAGATGCTAAAGTCAAAGGGGTGAATCGGAATTATTTAATCGTAGCTCGCAAGTACGACCAAGACCGAGCTGCTTTTACTATTGGTATTGATATTACTGAACGTCAGCAAGCTTTGGAAGCCCAACGAAAGGCGGAAGCTAACTATCAGAGTATCTTTGAAAATGCGATTGAAGGGATTTTCCAAACTACTCCCGATGGACATTACCTCAGTGTTAATCCGGCCCTCGCCCGCATCTACAGCTATGATTCTCCGGAAGCACTGATGGCCAATATCACCAATATCCAGGAACAACTCTATCTTAACCCCAGACGTCGTTCCCTCTTTAGCCTTTTACTCCAAGAAAATGACCTAGTTGTGGACTTTGAGTCGCAAATTCGTCGCCAAGATGGCAGTATCACCTGGATTTCTGAGAATGCTCGTGCTATTCGTGATGACCAAGATAATTTACTCTACTACGAAGGTACGGTGGAGGATATTACGAAACGCAAGCAAGCAGAGGAAGCATTACAAAGAGCTAATGAGGAACTAGAAACTAGAGTTGAGGAAAGAACCGCAGCACTCAAGCAGTTAAATCATCAACTAGGAATTGAAATTGTTGAACGCCAAAGGATAGAAGCAGAATTAAGAGCACTCTTCGCTGCGATGACTGATGTGATTGCCGTTTTTGATGACCAAGGACGATATCTCAAAATTGTATCAACTAATTCTGACTTGTTGTATGGTTCAGCTACTGCCAGCATAGGTAAAACGGTCTATGAAGTTTTACCACCGATGCAAGCTCAATTGTTTGCTAGTCATATCCAGCAGGCATTGGCAACAGGGAAGACAGTCAGTGTAGAATACAGCCTACCTATCCAACATAAGGAGATGGTGATACACAAAAATCAAGAAGATGGTCTAATTTTTAGACTCCAAGCCAAAAGCCAAAAACCACAATTGAGGGAAATTTGGTTTGCTGCCAATGCTTCACCAATGCCAGGTAATCGAGTTATTTGGGTAGCGCGAGATATTACGGAGCGCAAACTAGCAGAAGAAGCCATTAGGCAAGCAGAAGAAAAGTATCGCAGCATCTTTGAAAATGCCATCTGTGGTATTTTTCAAAGTACCGTAGATGGTCGTTATTTGAGTGTCAATTCATCCCTGGCTCGGATGTATGGCTACTCCTCACCAGAGGAAATGATGGAGTGCCTGACGGATATTCAACAACAACTATACGTTAACCCCAACCGTAGAAATGAGTTGGTGGCAATTCTAGAGAGGGATGGTGCCGCATCCAATTTTGAATACCAGGTTTATCGCAAAGATGGCAGTATTATCTGGAGTTGTGGCAATACTCGTGCCGTCCGTGATACCAAGGGGGATATACTTTACTACGAAGGCACGGTGGAAGAGATCACTATGCGCAAACAAGCACAGGAAGCACTAAGGGTAGAACAAGAAAAGTCAGAAGGTCTACTATTAAGTATTTTGCCCCAGATGATCGCTGAGCAATTAAAACAAGACCAAAGTGCGATCGCTGAGCAATTCGAGGAAGCGACAATTCTCTTTGCTGATATTGTTGGTTTTACTCCCCTTTCTTCGAGTATGCCGCCGACAGAATTGGTTGCTTTACTCAATCAAATTTTCTCTCGCTTCGATCGCTTAACACAAAAGTACGGTTTAGAGAAAATCAAGACCATTGGAGATGCTTATATGGCGGTTGGTGGTCTTCCTATGCCCAAACCAAACCATCCCGAAGCAATTGCGGAGATGGCTCTGGAAATGCAACGGGAAATTACTCGTTTCACTTGGAATAATAGTCAATCCTTCAGACTCCGCATTGGTATCAATACAGGACCAGTAGTCGCAGGGGTAATTGGTGTTACTAAGTTTATCTATGACTTGTGGGGAGATGCAGTGAATGTGGCTGCGCGGATGGAGTCCCAAGGAGCACCAGGACGTATCCAAGTAACGGCTGCTACCTATAAGCGCCTCCAGCAAAAATATTTGTTTGAAAAGCGAGGTGAGATTGAGGTCAAAGGTAAGGGAAAAATGGTTACCTATTGGCTTGTTGATAGAGTAAGGAATTGATGGGCTCAATTTCTTTGCACCGACTTGGGAAATTTCCTAACACCAATACCTCAAAACTCACCTACCACCTACCACCTAACACCTATTCCAACCCGAAAGTTACGACTCCCTGAAGCAAGCCCTAAGTAGGGCTTGCTGAATAAGTCCTTCGCTGTCAGCTGTCAGCTGTCAGCTTTCAGCTTTCCGGATTTTAACCCCGAACATTATTGACTTAACCAGGTATTTACCGACAATGGTGCAAGGTTTTTGAAGCCAAAAATGCAAAAACCTTGCACTATTTTGGATTACCATAGGATTGAAAGCCTTGTCTGGTATGGCTTACACACTTATACAGCAGACCCTAAGTAGGGTTTGCTGAATAAGTCATTAGCTATCAGTTTTGAGCTTTCAGCTGTCAGCTGTCAGCTTTCAGCTTGAAGATTACCCAGGGATTTTCCACAACAATGCCAGCTTTTTGAACCCTTTGATACAATTTCCTTGCACAGGACAAGGCTTTATAACCGCTGAAAGCCTTGTCTAGCATTACTTACACACTTATACAGCAAACCCTAACTAACTTAGCATTCTTCCCAAAAGACCATCAAAAAAGCGATCCCCAAACCATTGCCGCACAAACATCATCGGTTTAGCGAACTTTCCAGCTGCATAGCGTGTTTGGGGACGCCTAGCCTTAATTGCCTCAGAAATTGTATTAGCGATTACCGAAGGAGGTGAGCTACCGTTAGGATTTGTCTGGGAATCATGGGAAAATTTTGCGATCGCGTTGGCTATAGTACTATAAGGTCCTTGACCAGAGCGTTTAAGCATGGGCTCTACAAAAACATCATTAAATTCTGTACCAATAGCTCCCGGCTCAATAATGATGACATCGATATTGAAAGGCTTGGTTTCGAGGCGCAAACAATCACTCCAACCTTCAAGAGCATGTTTTGTGGCTATATACCAGGCACCCAAGGGGACGTGAATCTTCCCTGCGGCGGAAGAGACGTTAACAATTTTACCTGCTTGCTTTTCTCGCATATACGGCAGTACCAATTGGGTAAGACGAGCCAATCCGAATAAATTAACCTCGAACTGATAACGGGCGTCATCTATAGGGGAATACCACCCAGCTGTTTGAGATCCTCCATCTTGTCGATACGCCTAGCTGCGGTGTAAACGGTGTAACCTTCACCAATCAAAGTTTTGGCAGTTTCCTTACCGATCCCTGATGAAGCCCCAGTGATGAGGACTGTTTTCTGACCCATTGTTACCTCTCTTGGTTGGTTGTTAATGATAATTAACTCAAAACTTGTTATTTCAAAGCCCGAATCAATGGACAAGCTGTATAAGTGTGTAAGTCATGCAAGACAAGGCTTTCAGAGATTGAGAAGCTAATTTTTGTGCAAGGAAATGTATTAAATGGGCTCAAAAAGCTTGCATTGTTGTGGAAAATTCTTGGGTAATCTTAAAGCTGAAAGCTGACAGCTGACAGCTGAAAGCTAAAAACTGATAGCTAATGACTTATTCTCCCAAGCCCTAATTACTTACTTTTCTCCATAGCCTGTTGCGAGATTTTCAAGACGGTTTTTCTTGGCAGAAGCGGTACTACCCAATTCACCAAAAAATCCAGAGATGGCTCATTAATTTTGACTAATTCACCTTTGATCATGGCGTCATAGCCACATTTGGCAACAGACTCTGCTGAGGCAGCGTTATCCCAAGCTGATGTATCTTCGAGATCACCAGCTGCCACAAATCCCGTAGCTACAGCACCAGGACAAAGAACCGTTGAAGTGACATTGGTCTCAGAAAGTTCCTGGGCAATAGCCTGAGAAAAGGAGACAACAAAGGCTTTAGTTGCGTAATAAACCGCCTGCAACGGACCTGGTAGAAAGCCTGCGATAGAAGCTACATGCAAAATTTTCCCAGAATTGCGGCTGACCATCCCTTGTAAATATAGATGGGTGAGATTAACTAGGGAAACTATATTGACTTGCATCATGGCTTGATCTTTAGCTAAATCCCGTTCGTGGAATTTGCCATGACCCCCAAAGCCAGCATTATTAATCAGAATATCGATTTGTATTCCAGCTGCTTCCGTTGCGGCAAATATTTTTTCAGCTGCATCCGGTTGTGCCAAGTCAGCTGTAATAACAGTTGCTGTGATGCCGTAAGTGTTTTCTAACTCAGATTTCAATTGGTTTAAAGCTGCTTCACGACGAGCAACCAATACTAGGTTACCCCCTTTTGCTGCGTGCAATCGGGCGAGTTCAGCACCAATGCCGCTGGATGCACCTGTTACTAATGCAGTATTTCCCATCATTATCTCTTTATGTTTGCTGTTATGTATCTAATGAACATTCACTCGAACTAGCCCCAAAAAATTATCCTGTTTTCAATCCATCCCAACAAGCTTGAGCCGCAGCCTCTCGGTGGTCATCGGTAATCTCCAGTAAGCCTGACAACTGTAGTTTTGCCGTGCTAAGGATGGTTCCGTGTATCAGGTAAAGGATTAGTTGAATATCGATTTTCTTGAGATAGCCGGATTCGATCCCCTCTGCGATAAATCCGAACAAAGGAGCAAGGTATCGAGCACTGGTTTCTTTTGCCTCCTGGGATATAAGGGGAGAAATGGAACACTGCTCAATAAACGATAGCTGCATCGGTTTTGAGATCAAGTGGTTCAGGGAATTCTGCCAAATCAAGAAAAACCTCTCTTGATAAGGAGCCTGGATGTCATAATCCCGAAAAGCTACATCGGCTATCTCTTTTTTTAGATCGAGATACAGATGATTTATAAGGGTTTCTTTGTTTGGGAAGTAGTGATAAATAGTCCCTGCCGAAACCTTTGAGCGCTTGCTAATCTGGGACATTGGCGTGGCATGCAGACCATTTTCGGCGATTAGCTCCATTGTTGCCTCCAGGATGCGCTGCTTTTTGTTGGTTGATTGAATGCTCATTCAATCATGAAACTAAATTTTTGACATTTTGTCAATATATTACCACAATTTTCCTTATTTTTAATAAATGAAAACAATACCAGCACACACAAGCGAGCATCTTATCAATGGATAATGGATAATTAATAATTGATAAATTTGGTCTAAGACCTCTGCGTTAAATAACGGCGATTGCAACCACATGACAACAGATAGCCTTCCTCCATGCCAGCTACCACCACCCCTCAAACCAGGTGATTTACTTAAAGTAATTTCTCCTAGTGGAACTTTACGCAAATTTGAGGCATTTCACAAAGGGGTAGAAATTTGGCGATCGCGTGGCTACCGCGTCGAATTCCAAGCTAACTGGGATGCTAGGGATGGTTATCTGGCTGGCACAGATGCTGAGCGACGGCAGCAGTTGGCAGCCGCTTGGCAAGACTCAGAATGTCGAGGTCTTCTCTGTAGCCGAGGTGGCTACGGTATTACTAGGCTGCTGGAAGACTGGACATGGCCAATGACAGAACCATCAGCATCCAAGTGGTTAATTGGCTTTTCTGATATTACCCCTTTGCTGTGGAGTCTAGGTCAACTGGGTATTACAGGGGTTCACTCAGCGGTACTGACAACTTTACCAGATGAGCCAGAATGGTCGATTAATCGCTTGTTTGACTGCGTTGAAGGTCGTCCGTTAGCCCCCTTGACTGGAGTTGGCTGGGGTGGCGGTCAAGTTAAGGGCATACTGCTACCAGGTAATTTTACTGTTGCGACCAATTTGCTGGGAACACCAGTCCAGCCAACAATGGAAGGCACTATCCTGGCGCTAGAAGACCTGGGAGAGGCTCCTTATCGACTCGATAGAATGCTGACCCAATGGCGCACCAGTGGAGCTTTTGAGGGAGTTAGAGGTATTGCACTAGGGCGTTTTAGTAGTTGTGAGGTATCCCCAGAAATTCCTAGTTGGACAGTAGAAGAAGTATTACGCGATCGCTTAGGTGATCTTGGTATTCCCATTGTCTGTGATCTACCTTTTGGTCATGAAGGGGTTAATGCGGCTCTCCCTGTAGGACAAATGGTTGAGTTGGATGGAGACAAGGGGACTTTGAGTTGGTTTTGAGTTATATCGTTTCCGGTAGCATTGGAATGATATATTTTTGGTGATGTCATTTGGAATCGTAATGACAGTTTGCTATATAATTCCGATGCAACCGGATTTGATATTATTTGTTGTTTGTTATTTGACCAATGACCAATGACTAATTAGGGTTATCCTTAATAACATGTAGATTGAAAATTTAGGCGTGGTTAAGCAAAAAAAAACAATAAAGTCAAAATTCAGTCTAGAAGGACGGTTTGTTGGCTTTATCGGTGACTTTGGGAAACAACCGAAGCGCATAAGAGTGGCAACGTCAGACGGAGAACGCAACATCAAACTCTTAAAAAAGCTGCGTGGCTCTGTAGTTGAGGTTTTAGAGCCTGGAGACTGGGTACAAATTTCTGGTAAACAGAAGTACAAAAGGAAAACTGGCAAACTTAAGCTGAAAGCTCATCAGTTCCAATCAATGGCTCCTGTTCAGCAAAAGAAGGTATCTCCACCACAAACTGCTGCGCCTAAGCCTAAAACTAAAGCTTGTGTTATGGTGTGCCAAAAATCTTCCTGCCGCAAGCGAGGAGGGCGCAAGGTTAGCCAATCAGTAACAGAATACCTGCGCGATCGCGGTTGGGAAAACCAAGTCAAGCTCAGAGGTACCGGTTGTATGAAGCAGTGCAAGAAAGGTCCTTGTGTAGTATTTATGCCAGACAAATCCCGTTATGTTAATGTTGACCCTAAACAAGTACCGACGCTAATGGAGAAGCATTTTTCTTAGAAGGTAGTGGACTGACCCAGCTAAAATGGTGGGGAGAGAAACTGGTTTTGAAGTAATAAGTAATAAGTAATAAGTAATAAGTAAGATACAAGTAGAACTTATCACATCGGTTATAATGCCTATAAATCTAA
>JAAHHL010000216.1 GCA_010672185.1 Caldora sp. SIO3E6
TAATTGAATAGGAGAAACACTATTTCCTACCTACCTTCTACCTCCTTCCTCCTTCCTCACCTCCTGCCTCCTGCCTCCTGCCTCCTGCCTCGTGTTTCTCGAGAGCAATTAGCTATTAGCAATTAGCCATTAGCAATTAGCTATTAGCAATTAGCCATTAGCCAGAGTGTTTCTTCAGAGCATTATCAAACTGCTACTACTAACTCCTGTAAAATCAGGGAATGCTCTATCAACCACCACGCCCCAAAATTCCGGATTGTAGTTGGCAGCGTCCCCTTGGACTTGGCTGGGATCAACCCTATACTGTTAGTGATGTCAGTAACCTTGATGATGGTCCCTGGCAAGGAATGCCTTTAGGGGGTTTGGGAGCCGGTTGCATTAGTCGCTCCTCCCGGGGAGATTTTAATCTCTGGCATCTTGATGGGGGACAGCATATCTTTCGTAGTCTCCCAGCTTGCCAGTTTAGTATCTTTGAGCAGTCAGAAAATGCTCCTGCTCAAGCTTACGCCCTTTGTACTGAACCACCAGAGGATGGTACTCTGAGTGCTTGGCAGTGGTATCCTGCTGTTCGGGAAACAGGGAGTGGAACAGCAACAGCATCAGTCCCTAATACGGGAACTTACCATGCTCTGTATCCTCGTAGTTGGTTTACCTATCAACAAGTTTTTCAAACAGAACTCATTTGTGAGCAATTTTCCCCGATTTGGGCGGGATCTTATCAAGAAACTAGTTACCCAGTCGCTACTTTTGAGTGGACAGCTCATAATCCTACGGATGCTCCCATTACCCTAAGTATTATGCTCACTTGGCAAAATATGGTGGGTTGGTTTACTAATGCGATTAAGGAACCACAGGTAGGGGATGATGGTAGTCCCGTTGATGAGTATCAACCCCGCTGGGGAGATAGCACCGGTAATTATAATCAGTGGATTGTCGATAGCTATCGGGTAGGTTGTTTACTAGACCGAGTGCGGCTCCATGACCAGATTCAGGAAGGAGAAGGACAACTGTGTTTTGCCACGGTTACTAATCCTACTATGGATGTGTTTTACCATTGCCGCTGGAACCCATCTGGTAGCGGTGCTGATATCTGGGATACTTTTGCCGCTGATGGTAGTCTAGATGATACCCAAGATGAAACCCCAGCAGCCCCGGTCGAACAAATTGCCGCTGCGATCGCAATTCGTTTTACAATTCGTCCCGGCAGAACTCGTAAAATACCCTTTATTCTAGCTTGGGACTTCCCGATTACTGAATTTGGTCAAGATATTACCTATTATCGACGTTATACTGATTTTTTTGGCCGTACTGGTAATAATACTTGGTCGATGATTAGAACTGCTCTCAAGCATAGCCAATTGTGGCAAGAGCGGATTAATGATTGGCAGGAACCTATTGTCCATCGGGAGGATTTACCTAATTGGTTTAAGATGGCTCTGTTTAATGAGTTGTACCTGCTTACTAGTGGTGGTAGCCTTTGGACAGCGGCAGATGAACAGAACCCGGTAGGTCAATTTGCTATCTTGGAGAGTTGGGATTGCCCTTGGTACGAAAGTCTAGATGCGCGGCGGTATGGTTCCTTTGCCCTAGCCATGCTGTGGCCTAAACTAGATAAAGCGGTGTTAGAAGCTTTGGCAAGGGCTATTCCCATTAGGGATGATACATCTCGTACTATTGGTAAGGATACGGTAACAGCTATTCGTAAAGTCCCAGGAGCTACACCTCATGACCTTGGTTCTCCTAAGGAGCATCCTTGGGAACGTACTAATTACAGCCATTACCAAGACTGGAACCAGCGGCGGGATTTACCCAGTATCTTCGTCCTACAAGTTTATCGTGATTTTGTCCTAACTGGTAGTAATGATACGGATTTTTTGTGGGAATGTTGGTCAGCAGTGGTGGAGACATTAGCTTATCTCAAGACTTTTGATCTAGATGGTGACGGCATTCCTGAACATTCTGGAGTAGAAGAGCAGATTTCTAGTGACTACCAATTACAGGGGATTAGTGCCTACTGTGGTGGTTTATGGTTAGCAGCCTTAGAAGCCGCGATCGCGATCGGGGAAATTCTCCTGAATAATTATCCTCCCATATCCCCCCTGCTGTCAGCACCGGAACCAGCATCGATTCAAGAAGCCATTGAGTTCTATCGCCAATGGTTAGCCCAAGCTCAACCCCTCTATCAAGCAACCCTGTGGAATGGTCAATACTATAACTTAGATAGTGAGACTGGCTCAGAAGTGATTTTGGCAGACCAGTTGTGTGGTCAATTTTATGCCCAGTTATTAGGATTACCTGATATTATACCAGCAGACTGTGCTCAATCTGCCCTTAAAACTATTTACGATACCTGCTTTTTCAAGTTCTACAATGCTCAGCTGGGAGCAGTCAATGCTATCAGAGGGGATGGGATATCAAAAGAGTCTGATAGTAGTGATTTTTTGGCAGTATCTACTGGTATCAACTTTGGGTTAGCAGCATTTTTAATTAAGCTAGGCATGAAGGAGGAAGCATGGCGATTAACGGAGGCAGTTGTTAGGCAAGTTTATGAGCATGGACTGCAATTTAGAACCCCGGAATCCATCACCACAGTAGGTACATTTAGTTCCAGTCATAACTTAGGAGCAATGGGAATTTGGGCAATTTATTTGATGGTTAAAATGTAGAGACGTTTCATGAAACGTCCCAGAGCAAGATTTCACGGTTTGCTCAAAACGGCTCTATTGTAACCGGATTTGGTATCATACCCCTGATTCAACCGCAGTATCCTCAGGGGGTGACAAGCAGGCTGAAGCCTTCAGGAAGTTAGCTTTTCACCCCATTGACCTCTCCAAAGATGCACTCAAGCTTGACAGGTTTATAGAGAATGAAATTGAGCAACGGCTTTACTGATAATGATAATCATTATTAGAAAGAACTTAGTCCCTGGAGTTAAACCCAGCTCACTTAAAAGCCTGACGGGGTGACAACTATGGCTATAATGTATATTTAATGAGAGTTGCAGCTCTGTTACCTCGTTTATAATTAGGTCTTTTATGAGGAGAAAGACTCATTAAAGATTCAGCTATTTTTTCAAAAAAATCGAGAGATTCGACCCAATCTTTTCCGTGCAATCCAATATAGAAATAACTATGTCTTTTGACATAACGGTTTTTTTCTTTAACTCGACTTACATATTTAATTTGCCTTTTTTTCTGTATTTTTTCTCCTGTTAAGAAGGCACTGCTATAAGCCAAAGTTATTAGAAGAAGTAAAGATATTAGTCTATCTCCATGAACAAGAGTTTTATCAATTTGATAGCCACCACTTTTAATATCTCTAAACATTTCTTCAATCCCAAATCTTTTTTTATAGCTGCTTATTGCTTGTGAAAAACTCCCTAAATTAGTTGAAATAAACCAGGCATCTTCGCTGCTTTTTTTGTCTCGATATTTTCTTGACCATTTTCCTACTACTTCTCCCTGAGCAAATCCTTTGGTTTTGGTTATTTTCACGCCTTTAAAATAAAAACTAACTCCTGAATTGGGAGCTAAATCCTTTAATTGCTTCCAAATATTTTGTTCTATTTCTATGTATTCATTCTTTTTCAATCGCAAACAAAAGTAAGTCTCTGCCTGCTCTCTCAGCCATTGAGCCAATCCCACAGAACAAAATTCCCTATCCCCCAATACCACTTTTTTATAATTACTAAAAAGAGGTAATACCTTGGTTAATATTTATTGTTGTTCTAGAAAGTTACTTGCTCCTTTTTTTTGGAGTATTGTTACATAAATAGGAATAGCTCTTTTGTGATAAATTATACTTACGAATAGAAGATTCACCCCAGTCCATTCTGTTCTATCAATTGCCAAATAAAGTACAGACAAAGGGGAAAAAGTTAAAGAGAGCCAAATTGATAAAATTGGAAACCAAATTGAACTAAAATTCAATCGAGATAGAGATAAAAATCTTTGTATTTTCTTTCTTCTACTTTCAAATAAAATTGGGCTAGGAAATTTATTAGCTAATTCCTCAATGGTTGATATTTGATATTTTTGTAAGAGTCCAATGATAATTAAAAAAATCAAATATTCTGACCGCTTTAACCTATTTTTTAGAGTTGATTTGTAGAAGAAGGGTAACAAGGTACTCATTGTCATCAGTGAGTAATTATTGAGAATGTGACCAGTATTTTAGGATACCATAAGATGGCTCAAAAGTTTATTCAGTAAAGAGTTGAGCCCTTGTTGTCACCCCGTCAGCTGATGGGCTCAATGTGGAATTTTATCCAATTCCCAATTCCCAATTCCCAATTCCCAATTCTCCATTCTCCATTCTCCATTCTCCATTCCCTTTTTACTTTATGATTCCACTTCCAGCAATTCCAGTTTTAAACTAGGCATTAACCGCTGTAAATTTTTCAAGGATTTGCCTTGCCAGGGTATGCCCTTAGAACCTTGGACTACTATCTGAATTGTTTTCTTTTTGCGGGCACCAATCACAAACTTAGACAACATACTGATACCTGAACTGTTGAGAAATTCTAATTCTTGTAGATTTAGGGTAATCACCGCTGGTTGTTGAGCAGTAACATCTTCGAGCAAATTAACGATTGGTTCGTACTCTGGCATCCCACTTAACCTTAGTGAGCCCTGAAAATTGATAGTTATTGTTTCTGGTTCGTAACTTACAGAATAGTTTTCACCCTTAATTTCCTGATTTTCCATGCCTGTTAAAACTCCTAAATGGCTTCTTTGATAAATCTCGAAAAAATTTGATTTTATACCGTTAGCTGTACCATTGTTGTTACAGTAAAGATCTCCGGCTCTTGTTGAAGAGTATCAACTTTCCAGCCTAACTGTGCTTCATAATCATTCATCATTGTCACCAAACCTAACCCAGATACTTCCGTATCTTCTAACCGCTGTATATAAAAGTCGTAGGGATCTGAGTTGATTAACTCTTTAATAAAAGCTTGAAACTTATTTAAAGATTGAGCTGAAACGCTGTTAGTTGCTTGCAAAACTACTGTTACTCCTGTATGTTCAATCAGGTGAATTTCAAATTTGATAGGATACATTGAGTCTTCGTCGTTAAATTTCATTGCATTCTCTAACAACTCATTGGCAATGTAACTAACCGCACTTTTAACCTCAGCTTGTTTATCATTAGTCCTAGGTTCTGTCTCACTTATAGGAAAAAAAGTCGTTAAGTAATCAGCGATAAAATCGGCGGACAAACCGTTATTTCGCCAACGCTGTCGGATCGGGACAGAGCTAGGCGAGAAGCCAAGGATTAAAAATTCATGATTCTTGGGTAGGTTTTCTCTAAATTCCCCGAAGATCTGAGTCATGGTTATCAAAATCAGCAGCAGTTACTTATTTTTGTTTCGGCACTAACAACGTGATGTCATCATACACTGTTTGTTGACCAAGATGCTTTAACAACTCCTTAATCAGAGCCTACCCGGTCGGTTATACTGGCAGAGGTGTTGATTGAGTTTAACGACTTCGTTTAGCTTCTGTATAGCGGAAAATTTTTGATGATCCAAGAGCTAAAAAAGTGGAATCATTGATGATCATTTCCCAATTTTCCAACTAAGAGCGATTCTTTTTTGCTTGCATCTGAGCTAGTTCACTGTTTTTGCGATAAACTTCGATACGATCTTGAGCCGTTTGATAGCGAGGATCATCTTGCTTGACCTTGCTCATCAAATCAGAGGCACGCTCCCACTTAGCTGCGACATCTAACCATTGAGCAGAAGTTTGAACAGTTTTACCCGCAGCAGCAGCTTCTTCTGCTAGACGTACTGCCTCAACAAAAGGATCGGTTGCAGGAGAGGTATCTGGCGGCTGGGGTTGACCGGTAGAATTGTTTGATCTATTTAAGATCTGAGCATGGAGCTGTAAGTCTAAACGGTCATAGAGGAACCAACCAACTAAGAGCAACAAGCAGCTCAAGCTTACACCAAAAATTATGCCACGCCCATAAGAACTTTTTTTAAAAGTGTAAATGGGGGGAACTTTATGAGGCAGGGGTGGCTTTTTGCTAGGTAAGGTTGGTGGAGTCTGGCGTTGGTGAAACAGCTGTTTAAAGATATTTGGTTTGGCAAGAGTAATTTCTTCACTCCAAAGTAGCTGATTTTCTGGGTCGCGCATTATTTCTTCGAGCCAAAGCAACTGTTGTTCTTGTACAATACGGCTGTTAATCTTGACGCGACGAATATTACGGGGAGCAATACCTTCTAGAATCTGCCGGATACGTGGCACTATTACTGATTGTTCGAGTTGCTCAGCTGCTGCTGCCTCACACAAAAGTTGCAGTACCCCGTGGCTAAAAACTGCTCTGGTTCTTATATTAGAGTCTGCTAGCTGCTCATTGAGTGTTTGAATAATCGCTGCCACACTACCTTGGCGAGCTTGCCTAACTATGTCATTGATTGGGTCATGCATGTTCGTTTGATCCATAAGTTTTTAATAATGTCTGAGTTTTTTTATTTAGAGTATCGTGTTCTGTGCCAACCTATGTTAACTCAGGGGGTGACAAAGGACTTAAAAAGTAGGCAGGGTTTAGGGTGTGGGGTGTGGGGTTTAGGGTTTAGGGTTTAGGGAAAAAGAGGAGCAACGCAACAGTCGGAGGTGGTTCACACCTAATCCAAAACTTTCAGCACTGCTTTTGGGGAAAGCTTATCCTTAAACCAAATAATCTTAGCTGGTACATCCTCTACCTTAATACCTGCCTTCTCCAAATTGAGGCGCTCGGAAATAGCCAGAATTAAATTATCACATTCTGACCGACGCACCTGGTAAAATTTCTTCTGCAAGTAATCTGGACGCCAGAAGCCAACTATTTCTAATAAAAAGTCTCTTCCATCAGGATGAACTAGGCGAAAGTCGGGAATCATCACGCTACCAGGGAGGGGAATCAGATCCACTTCTCGTTCTAAAATCCAGTCTGTTTTCTGAGATTCCCAGCGCTTAGCAAAGGATTCCTCTACCATACTGTCATAGGTCTTACCCGCAGGATAGTGAGTAACTAAACCGCATTTGTCATCAAGAGCGAAATGTCCAGTTTTGAGAGTTCCATTGTAAGGGTCTCGTTTTTGTAAAGTTGCCTTGAGACTCCATTTGGTGACATGGAGTAAGGCAGGGAGTAGTTTAGCGATCGCTAGCCCATATCTGGTACTCGGTTTAAATAAACTAGTAGGGCCATCTATGGTAATGGTAAAGCCATGGTCTGCATCTCCTTCAATATAGGTCATCAATTGAAACAGCTTCAGATAGCGGAATAACAGTTTATACTGCCCAGGTACATTCCGGTGAGCATTGATCGTAATATGAGAAGCCCGATAAAAGATACCTTGGACTTGGGATAAATTGTAGCGGTGTAGTAGCGCTTCTGCTGCAGGGTCATCATATTGGGTAAGAATGCGATTTTCTTGCAAATCCGCATAAAGTCCTGTACGAATATGGTGAGGTAGGACTTCCTGATTCAACTCCTGAGTCAGAGCACTGCTGAGGGTTTCCAAGGTTGCTTCTGTTGCCTGACGACTGGGAATTGATTGGGATGCTAGGGTAAAAACTCTCTGCCGCAATTCCTTGGGTTCTAAGGGACTGACAATTTCAAAGGTACTGAAGCTACTCTTGAGGATGTGAGCTAAACCCCGTTTGAGGCGGTAGTCGGGACTATCCCCTTCCATTGATTGTAATTTGCGGTCTAGTTCTCCTTGAGTACCGCCAACAGCTTGTTGAAAACAGGTAATTAATTCATTAGCGATCGCACACATTATAGAGTTAATTGGCAATCGCTTGGGAATAATCTCCTCTCCATTGAGCCGATTAATTAGAAATTCTGTTGGTAGCATTTAGTGCAGGGATTGGAAGAAGCTCAATCTTTGATTATACACCATTATCAGCTGACAGCTGTCAGCTATCAGCTATCAGCTTTTTTACAGAGCGCTAAATATCTGATTAACCGTTAAGTTAAACTCTGGAAAAACTTTTGAAACGATGGACTCATCCCCTCTAAACTGGCTAATTTGATATTCACCATTAATCAGCTGACAAACTGAGAGAGTTGGTTGTTTTGGACTACCAATGTAGCGCCTACCGCCTAACCCTAGATAGTCTGCCATCCAGTATTCAGAAATACCCATTGCCTCGTATTCGTTCAGCTTGAGTGCGTAATCGTCTTGCCAATTAGTGCTGACTATTTCCACTACCAGTCGCACTGACTTTCCCATGGTGATAATCGATTCTTTTGCCCAGCGAGGCTCAGAATTAATCGTAAGTCTATCCAATACGATCAGGTCTGGTTTATACCCAGATTTATCATGATAGGGTTTGATAATGCATTCTTTGGGAATAAAGTAAGGTAGTTGTCTTTGCCGAATTAGTAGGAAAAGTTCACCCCCGAGAAACCCAGCAATTTCTGAATGTTTGCCAGTGGGTTTTGGCATCTTAACAATTACCCCATTGTGTAGTTCATAGCGGTGTTCCGCATTTTCTGGATACCAGTCAATAAATTCATCAAAGGTTACTTGTTGAGAAATGGCTTGAATCATTGCGATCGCTCCTTCTTAGCTAAACCAAGGGAACAGTCCTTGATAATAACTTATCAGCTGGAGAGGGTTGGGTGAAACATCTGGATGGGTACACTTGGTTTATTCACGGAATAAATTTTTAGGGAGTGAGCGATCGCTACTGTAATTTTTGCGCTACTGTAATTTTTGCTCATCAACTGCCCAAGCTGCTACCTGACGGTCTCGCTTTTG